>JBFXII010000405.1:0-3115 GCA_050176095.1 Desulfomonilaceae bacterium | reverse complement strand
ATGTTCAAGGGGGGTGTTTCGCTCCGGTAAGTATTCTTCACAAGAGCGGCGCACATGCCCTGATAGTTGGCGGAATTGGTATGCGGCCTTTGATGGGCTTCCAGCAGGTTGGAATAGAAGTATATTATGGGCCAGAAGGTGACACAGTTCAGTCAGTGGTGAATGAACTACTAAACGGGAATCTCCAGCTCATAGCTGAACATCAGGTCTGTGGTGGTGGAAGATTCTAACGTTAGGATGAAATATGAAAATCGCAATAACATCTAGCGGAAAAAGTATGGATTCTCCTATGGACCCTCGGTTTGGACGAGCCCCTTACATCATCATAGCCGACGATGCTGGTGAGTTGTTGGAAGTCATAGACAACGCCGCAAACGTCAACGCCATGAGAGGGGCTGGAATTCAAGCAGCTAAAAGCTTGGCGGACCGAGGCGTAAGTGTTCTTCTCACAGGGCATTGTGGACCAAATGCATTCACCGCCTTGCAATCAGCTGGTATCAAGGTAGGTTCGGATCAGTCGGGCCTAGTAAGAGATGCGCTGGAGAAATACAAGAGTGGTGGCGTGAATTTTGCCAACGGTCCTAATGCAGAAGCCCATTGGTAGATTAAGAGAAATGAAATGAAAATCGCTGTAGCCAGTGGTAAAGGAGGGACAGGCAAGACTACCGTGGCAACCAGCCTAGCCGCATCCCTTGGTAGGCGCGCCCAGATTCTTGACTGCGATGTCGAAGAACCCAATTGCCACATTCTAATGTCCCCTAAAATAGATAGTTCTGAAGTTATAACCCTCTCCACTCCATTGGTGGACATGTCAAAATGCAATTTATGCGGGAAATGTGGAGAGGTTTGCAACTTCAGCGCAATATTGACTATAGGGAAAACTACCCTAACCTTTCCGGAGATGTGCCACGGATGCGGAGGATGTATGTTGCTTTGTCCTGAGAAGGCTATCTCGGAAATTCCTCGTGAACTAGGGGTGGTTGGAACAGGATCTTATGAGGATGTTGAATTCGTTCAGGGGACAATAAGAATTGGGGAAGCAATGGCTCCTCCGTTGATAAAAGCGGTAAAGAACCGAATTAATCCCAATAAGATAGCAATATTGGACGCTCCACCAGGGGCGTCATGCCCGGTGATTAACACTGTCAAAGGGTCTGACTTTGTCATAATGGTGACCGAACCGACACCCTTTGGTTTGCATGATTTGAGAATTGCTGTTGAAGCCATCAAGCCACTGGGAATTCCGATGGGTGTCGTATTGAATCGTAGTGACATTGGTGACAATGAGGTTCAAAAATATTGCGGCGAGGCAAGACTCCCACTGATGATGGAAATACCTTTTGACCGTCAAATAGCCGAAGGTTACTCCAGGGGTAAAATGCTCGTCCAAACCAATCCGGCTTATGCAGACAAGTTCATAGGGCTGTTCGAAAACGTCTCAAGACTTATTCCTAAGAGCTCAGAAACCAATCAGGAACTACAATCATGAAAGAGCTTGTAATAATAAGTGGTAAGGGCGGAACCGGCAAAACGTGTTTGACAGCGTCGTTTGGTTATCTTGCTGAAAACAAGGTCATGGCGGATTGCGATGTAGACGCGGCCGATCTTCATATAATTCTTGAGCCCAGAGTTTTAGAAAAGGAAGAATTCTGGGGTGGAGTCAAGGCTTCTATTGATGCATACAAGTGTGTGAAATGTGGTTTATGCGCTGAAGTTTGCCGATTTGACGCTATAACTGATTCTTTGACGGTGGATCCCATCTCATGCGAAGGATGTTCCGTTTGTTTTCATATTTGCCCTGAAAACGCAATAAAAATGGATGAGGTTTTGAACGGGCATTGGTTTAAATGTGAAAGTCGTTTTGGCCCTATGGTCCACGCTGCGCTACTACCCGGCGAGGAAAATTCTGGAAAACTTGTTGCTTTGGTAAGAAATCAGGCAAAAACTCTGGCTAAAGAGTTGGGAAAAAGTCTCATACTGGTAGACGGAGCTCCGGGAGTCGGTTGTCCTGTAATTTCATCGATAAGCGGAGCCAATAATGTTCTGGTCATAACTGAACCCAGCCTGTCAGGTCTTCATGACATGCAGAGAGCAATCAATCTAGTCCAGGGGTTCAATATCCCCATAGTAGCTGTTATCAACAAGTATGACATCAACGAGGCTATTTCATCTCAGATTGAAGCATGGCTAGGAGATAACAGGGTGGATTTGATTGGCAAGATTCCATACGACACGAGTGTTATAAAATCTATGGTTCAGAGAAAGGCCGTGGTTGAGTCCAACCAAGGGCCGGCAAATGAGGCAATCCGAAATATTTGGGAACGTCTCAGTGGAGATGTGCTCAATCTGGAGGCTGAAAATGCCTAATGACAAAGTTCTGAATAGAGTAAAGAAGGCGTTGTCCAACATAATAGACCCTGAGACACGACTGGACATAAGCCGTATGGACATTATACACGATATTGAGGTCAAGGCTGATGGCGCAACAAGTTTGACTTTTCGGCCTTCTTCGCCGATCTGTCCTATGGCTTATTCGTTGGCGAATTCTATCAAAAAGGAGTTGACGGGGCTTGACGGAGTGACCTCAGTGAAGATAAAAGTGGAAAACTTTAACAAAGCGAACCACCTGGAGAGTCTAATCAACAATGATTCAGGTCAGCAATAGTCAGGAGGTTTTAGGATGCCAATAAAGGAATATAGTTGTGATGATTGTGGCCATGTTAGTGAGTTACTTGTGGGTATTGGTCGAAATTCATCAGAAGTCGTTTGTAGCTCATGTGGAAGTTCTAATTTAAAATCCATGATGTCAGCGCCGTCAATAGCGACTCATTACGAAACGTCGAATGCGCCTATGTTGGGCAGTTGCTGTGGGTCTAGGCCTTCTGAGTCTGGGTGCGCAGGCCCCGGAAGTTGTTGCGGGGCTAACAAGTAATCGTTATCGGGGTATCAAATGGTTAATGACAATGATATTTTTGACGATGTAGAGGGCTTGAGTCTAGTAGACGCCGCAAATTCCTATTCCCCTGCCGTTATCGATCATTTCATAATCCCTAGAAATTTTGGCGCTATAGAAGATGCCGACTCATACAGTTTTATGAGGGGTATGTGCGGGGTC
>JBFXII010000404.1:0-3116 GCA_050176095.1 Desulfomonilaceae bacterium | reverse complement strand
ACACATTGAATCAGGGAGGAAGCTTGAGATGAAATTGGGCGAAGCGTTGTACCGGACTTTCATGGAAGCATCGAAAGCTCACGCTCGATGGGACTATGAAACGTCCATGGCCATACTTCGGGATAGGAAACGGCTAATCATATTAGCAATGATGACTATCCCTGCGCTACTAACTGGTGTAGCTTTAGCCACTGATATTCCGAATGAATTTTTGGGTGGTTATAAAGCTTATCAGCCAGCCTACTACACCCCCACAATATTCCTTGTATCTATAGCGGTCGGTCTTTGCGCTGGCCTCATTACGGGGTGCATTGGCGCTGGTGGAGGATTCATCATAACACCGGCGTTGATGAGCGCAGGAGTAAAAGGCATCTTGGCAGTCGGCACCGATCTTTTTCACATATTTGCCAAGGCCATTATGGGCACAGCCATACACAAGAAGTTGGGGAACGTGTCTGTAGCCCTTGCCGTAGCCTTCTTGGTAGGCTCGGGGATTGGCGTTACAGGTGGCGGATTCATAAATCGTGCAATCTATGAACACAACCCAGTCTTGAGCGATTTGTTCATTAGTGTTGTTTACGTGGTGCTTCTTGGGTTCTTGGGTTTTTATTCATTGATCGATTTCTTGAAATTGAGAAATGCCGGAGTTGACGCTGGAGCACATGGCGGTGGAGCGCATGGTGGCCATGGGGAAACCGAGACCGTCGGATTACCGGCAAAACTTCAAGCTTCAAAGATCCCTCCCCAGATTACTTTCGACGAGGATTTGGTTCCTGGCGGGAAGAAAATCCCCGCTCTATTCGTAGCCATCGCTGGAGCAATTGTTGGTTTTGCAGCTGCGATCATGGGTGTTGGTGGCGGATTTCTAACCTTCCCGATTTTCGTTTACGTCTTGGGAGTCTCTTCTTTCACTACAGTTGGAACTGACATCCTTCAGATCATTTTTACCGCCGGTTACGCAGGTATATTCCAGTATGCCATTTATGGGTTCATCTTCTACACATTAGCTATGGGTATGCTGCTAGGCTCTCTGCTTGGAATTCAGATTGGAGCTTTAACGACTAAGGTCGTCAAAGGCATTTACATCCGAGGTTTCTACGCAGTTTCAATTCTCGCGGGTTTTGTGAATCGATTCTTCTCTTTGCCTGAGAAACTCAACCAGATGGAAATAATCAGTATTTCAGATTCTCTGGCGAAAGGATTTAACTTCGCGGGTTTGATTGTATTCTTTGTTGTCATAGGTATTTTTGCCTTGTGGGTCATAAGCAAGTTTTTAACCAATATCAGCGCACTACGAGGGGAGGTCTAGAGCCATGTTAGTTAAAGATTCTGGACACTTTGTCAAAGGTCTCCTTCTCATGATAAGTTTCCTTGTCGTGTTGGCCATAATGTTTATGCCGTACTTCGGGGAAAGTCCCAGAACAAATCAGCCCCGAAACGCGATGGAAGCGGCTGATGACCTCTTCAACGCTATCTCTAAGGGATCCACGCTGTACATTCCGGACTTGGAAAAGAAGAACAAGGCTTTCGAAGGAACCAAGATTGAAATAAACCTCAAATTAAAGAGCAATGACTTGGCCCAGAAGGCCACAAAACTGCTAGCCGCCACTGGCGCCAAGGTTTCTGGAGAAGGCGTTCAGCTAAAGGCTGAAGGTGATCTGTCCAAAATAATTGCAGGCGCTTTGACTGATTCCAACGAGCTGTTTTTCAACAGAAGCGAGCAATTACAGGCGAAATACGGTTTCTCCGGTCGTGAAGCAATTTTTACGTGGTGGAATATCCTCAAGGATGCTGATAGGGATCTGAAAAGGCAGAACAAGTTCAAGGAAGCTACGTTCATTGGTGACGTAACCAAGAAAGCTGTTGAAGTGGCTTTCAATTTTTATGGAATTGAACCTCAAAGTGTTGTTTCCAAGGCAGGGATATTGACCTTTGCCTTAGTATTTTACGTAATTTACACCCTGTGGTGGGGAATAGCGATCTTCTTTTTATTCGAGGGTTTTGGCCTAGAGATGACAGCTGGGTCCAAAAAGGAAGTATAGATTTTACGAAGTCTTGGGGTGGGTATCTGAGCTCACCCCACAATAATTCCTTCGACTTAAATTGTTTCATCTGTAAATTATATTTGTTTACTGGATTTTTGTTCCCTGTCTGTGCCATCCTTAAAATATGAAAACAATTCAATACAACTGAGAGAGGCTCTTCTGATTAAGTAACTACTTAGAGTCCTTTGGTTATTTAATAGCTGTAGGTCCTGATTTTTTCATAGATTGGGCTTTTGCCTTCGAGGGGCGTTGATGGTCAGAATTACTAGGTTCCTGAAAAAGCTTGTTAAGAGAGAAAAACATAAAGATGATGAACTCCAAGATATTCAAAGCCTTAGGACTGCCTTCACCAACAGGTATCATAATTTCAAACTTTTACTAACCGCTAACAACAAGGCATTGGAAATAATGTCTGAATTGGAGAAGGCTCTAGAAGGCAACCAGGCCTTCGGAATGTCCTTTGTGAGATCCCAGTCCACGGCTGTATTGGTAAACGTATTCAGGATTGTTAAACACCTGAATGAGTTGGCCCCTGGGAAGTACGGAGAATTGTTTGAAAGATTCAAGATTATACAGGAGTCCATCAACAAAGAGCTTACCCGCCGTAAAATCACAAGAGGTGAAGAGTTGGTGTTGCCTTTGGAAAGAGTCAATCGTGAGATGGTTGACCAAGTTGGAGGAAAAATGGGCAACGTCGCTGAGATTCGAAACAGTATCGGAGTCCCTACACCTCCTGGATTTGTGATCTCGGCTTTGGCATACGATAGGTTCGTGAGTCACAACGACCTACAGTCTGAAATCGATAGAATCATTCAGTCGGCCGATTCAGAAAAACTTGACGACCTCTACCGTCTTAGCACTCATATCCAACAACTCATCATATCATCTAAAGTCCCTGGAGAACTAGAAGAGGCTATATACAGAGGATATGACGAAATTGAACAAAAAATGGGGTATCGAGTGAGGGTTTCTCTGAGAAGCAGCGCTGTAGGAGAGGATGAACTCGGAGCTTCATTTGCAGGACAATTCAAATCGCTTTTAAATGTCAGTCGAGATAGCATTGTAGAATCC
>JBFXII010000403.1:0-3119 GCA_050176095.1 Desulfomonilaceae bacterium | reverse complement strand
AAACCCACTTGAGAATCATTCTTGCGCCCATTTTCAAAACAAAGGACGAGCTTGAAGGATGCCAGGCCGTCGTTGAGGATATTACGGAACGAAAGAGAACCGAAGAGGCCCTAAAACAAAGTCTGCTAAGATTGGAAGAATCTCAGAGAATTGGGAAAATAGGCACTTGGGAATGGAATTCTATAACTGGAGATACTTATTGGTCGGATGAGGTTTACCGAATTTTTGGGGTTGACCGTGGATCTGTTACGCTATCTTACGAACTCATCAAAGGACTCATTCTTGAAGATGACATTGCTAAATTTGAACAATCTGTCTTCGAATGTCTGGAAACAGAAAATCGACTTCAATTGGACTTCAGAATCGTCAGAGCAGACGGATCGGTGGTTTGGCTTCACAACGAAGCCGATGTGATTCGAGATCAAGATAACCAAGTGGCTGGGCTTTTTGGAACAACACAAGACATCTCCCACTTGAAAGCAGTGGAAGATGATTTACGAGAAACCGAGAGGATAAAATCCCTTGTTTTAAATACTACCGATGAGATCTTTGCGTGTTATGATAGAGAATTGAACCTTCTTTGGTGTAACAAGGCCTTTAGCGATTCAGCCAGAATCCCACAGGATTCAATGACCGGCAGGCAATGTTTTGAAATTTGGCATGGAAGGAGCCAACCCTGTTCCGAATGCCCAGTACTATTGTCAATGGAAAAAGGCGAACCTCAGTCAAGCACCGTGTTTTCATCTCGTCTTGAACGATATAGATTCATCAGAGCGTTTCCTTTATTTGACAAAAACGGGAACGTTGAGGGGGCTGTTGAAATTGCGCAGGATATCACAGAGAAATATAAGGCTGAACAGGCGCTTAAAGAAAGTGAGGAAAGATACCGGCAACTATCCGAAAATTCACTAACAGGAATTTTTATTCATCAAGATGGTATTTGCGTATATGCGAACCAAAGACTGGAAGAAATTTTCGGATATAAAAAGAACGAAATTCTTGGAGCGAATATTTGGGAAGCGTTGAATTGCCAAGACATGGCAATTGATAAAACGGGCGATTTAGTTGGCTCGGGAATCGAAGCTCCGACTTCTGCGTATGAGTTACCCCTGATCAAAAAATCTGGCGAGGAAGTCTGGTGTCAAATATTGATGTCATTAATTAATTACCAGGGTAGACCAGCCATGATGGCCAATGTCTATGACATCACTGAGAATAAGAAACTCCAATTCCAGCTATTGCAGTCACAAAAGATACAGGCCGTTGGAACGTTGGCTGCCGGAATAGCCCATGATTTTAATAATATGCTTCAGATCATATTGGGTTACACGGACCTGTTGATGATCGGCAGAAATTCAGGCCAACCTGAATATCGATCACTCCAAAAAATAAAGAAAACTGTTGTAGATGCGCGAGACTTGGTGCAGAAAATCAGGATCTTCAGCAAAAAGGCGGACATTAACCCTGCGCCTCTTGATCTAAATCATCAAGTGGAGTAGGTCTTTAAAATCCTATCCCACTCGTTGCCCAAGAACATAAAAATAAATTTGAATCTTACGGAAGGTCTGAATTCCATAAATGCTGACTCCGGAATGATAGACCAGATGATAATGAACTTGGCTATCAACGCCAGTGAATCGATGCTAGATGGAGGAACATTGACTATAAGCACTGAAAATATCGTGCTAGATGACAGTTTCTGCAAACTAAATTTCGGAATTAAACCAGGGCCTCATGTCTCATTGAAAATAACAGATACCGGACGAGGCATTGAGAAAGAGCTTCTAGAGAGAATTTTTGATCCCTTTTATACCACCAAAGCTCGAGATTACCACAAGGGAACAGGTCTCGGGCTCCCTGTCGTACAAGGAATTGTCGAACAGCATAAGGGATGTATCACTGTCGAAAGTGAGGTAGACAAAGGTACGTCATTCAGAATTTATCTGCCCGTTTCAGAACAACCTAAAATCACGGAAGAAGAATCACTTCCAATGGGTCATAACGAAACAATCCTGTTGGTTGACGATGAAAAATCCGTTCGTGAGCTGACAAGAGAAATTCTGGAACAATTCAACTATAGGGTAATTGAAGCTAGAGACGGGCAAGAAGCTCTTGATATATACAATAGGGAGCATGCAGATGTGTCACTTGTCTTCCTGGACATAATCATGCCACGCTTGGACGGCAAAAAGTGTCTCTCAAAATTACTTGAAATCGATCCTGCCGTAAAAGTTCTGATCTTTAGTGGTGTCGCAGAAGATATCTTTATTCAGGACGTAGTTAATCTTGGAGCCAAAGGGGCATTGATCAAGCCTCTTGACATGAAAAGAATGCTTCAAAAAATAAGAGAAGTTCTCGATGTCGACTGAATCGATTGACTATTTTTTTGAGTCTGTTTTCACACACTCCAACTAACTTCCAGCCTTAGAAGGATACTCAGTTATGTTGTAGTGAAAACGCTTTTTCAGACTTACTCAAATCTTTAACACATGAACCTGATAAACTATTCGAATGAAATGCATGATGAATTCTGGACCACTTTTAATCATTTACACAAACGCAGAAACAATGCTATTTTAGATCATTGTTGCTTGACCAAAAATTCACTAGAGTGAAGGAGGCGCCTGAAAATGGCTTTTTCGTTTCGAGGACGCGCTATCAACAAGGTGGGTGTTATTGGATCTGGACAGATCGGTCCTGATATAGCCCTGCATTTTGTAAAAATCTTACATCGTTACGGGGCTCAAGTAGTGGTGGTTGATATAGCCAAAGAAGCCCTTGAAAAAGGGAAAGCCAAACTTTTCAAAAAAGTTGATAAGGGCGGACAAACCGGGGCTTTCAAACCCAAAGAAGTTGATGGAATGAAAAGCCACGTTTTTTTTACTGATGATTATAGCCAACTCAAGGGAGCTGACATTGTCGTTGAAGCCGCTACTGAAGATCTTCCACTTAAAAGGAGAATTTTCAAACAAGTAGAAGACCTAGTGTAGACCGATACCATTTTAACAAGAAATTCTTCGCACTTAGAACCAGAACGAATATTTTCAGAGCTAAAGCACAAGAACAGATCTCTGTGTACTCATTACTTCTTTCCTGCCGAACGTAACCCCGCTATCGAA
>JBFXII010000402.1:0-3147 GCA_050176095.1 Desulfomonilaceae bacterium | reverse complement strand
GCTTTCATCTCTTTAACAAACGCTTCAGCGCGACGATTTAAACTCGTGTTGAAGGCGCCGCAAAGCCCGCGATCCGCAGTCACCAAAATCAGCAACGCCTTTTTTACCGGACTTACAGAAAGCATAGGATGGGCGCCAGGATTTGTTCTTGCCGCCAAAGACATTAAAACCTCTCTCATCTTCTCTGCGAAAGGTCTGCCAGCCTTTATTGCTTCCTCAGCTCTCCTAAGCTTTGCAGCCGCAACCATTTTCATGGCGTTAGTGATCTTTTGGGTGTTTTTGACGCTGGCTATGCGTTTACGAATATCTCGTAGGCTTGCCATTTGGACCTCGTTACTGTTGTCTATGACCCGATGTCATTAGAGCTAATGTTGACTATTAATCCTTAAACTATTGATGTGGAAGGCGGATTGAATACCCCTTTGAACTCTTCCAAGATTGATTTCATCTTGCTTTCTAGCTCAGCGGAAATAACCTTCTTCTCTTTGACTTCTTTAAGGACATCCGGGTGACTATCCTCCAAATAACTAAGATACTGTTTTTCGTATTCGCCAAGAGCTCGAACATCGTAGCTGTCGACAAATCCTGCCGTAGCTGCGAAGATTACCGCAACCTGCTTTTCAACGGGCATGGGCTCGTACTGCGGTTGTTTTAACATTTCAACAAGGCGGGTTCCTCGAGCTAACTGGGCCTGTGTGACTTTGTCCAAGTCCGAACCGAACTGTGCAAAAGCCTCTAGTTCACGGAACTGTGCAAGATCAAGTCTCAGTGATCCGGCCACCTGTTTCATGGCTTTCACCTGAGCATTTCCACCCACTCGGGACACACTGAGACCGACGTTGACCGCCGGACGAACACCAGAGTAGAAAAGGTCAGTTGAAAGGAAAATCTGGCCGTCGGTGATTGAAATAACGTTTGTAGGAATATAGGCAGAAACGTCACCGGCCTGCGTTTCAATAACTGGCAATGCTGTCAGACTTCCGCCTCCATGGGTGTCGCCCATTTTTGCGGCTCTTTCAAGCAATCGAGAATGAAGGTAGAACACATCACCGGGGAACGCTTCACGACCCGGAGGCCTTCTGAGTAGAAGCGAAAGCTGTCTGTAAGCTGTAGCTTGCTTGCTCAAATCGTCATATATGATAAGAGCGTGTTGGCCATTATCCCTGTAGTATTCTCCCATAGTTACGCCGGAATACGGGGCAATGTATTGCATGGGCGCTGGATCCGATGCGGTTGCAGATACGACGGTGGTGTAATCCATGGCGCCGAAACGCTCAAGAGTAGCAACCACCTGTGCAACTGTGGACCTTTTCTGCCCTATCGCCACATAAATACATTTAACATTGCTGTCTTTCTGATTGATAATTGTATCGATAGCGATGGCCGTCTTACCTGTCTGCCTATCACCGATTATAAGTTCACGCTGTCCTCTTCCGATAGGTATCATTGAATCAATCGCCTTGATCCCTGTCTGAAGAGGCTCCTTAACAGGCTCACGTTTGATGATGCCCGGAGCAACTACCTCGATTACTCTAAATTCCTTGGAGTCAATAGGGCCTTTGCCATCGATTGGCTGTCCCAGAGAATCAACTACACGTCCGAGCATTGCCTGACCAACGGGCACTTGAACGATTCGGTTCGTCCTCTTAACGATGTCGCCTTCCTTGATGTGAACGTCCTCGCCGAGAATAGCGGCGCCAACGTTGTCTGCTTCCAAGTTAAGAACCATTCCCATGATGCCGCCTGGGAACTCGAGAAGTTCACCAGCCATGGCATTCTCGAGGCCATGCAGACGCGCAATACCGTCTCCTACACTTATGACGGCGCCGGTCTCGCTCACCTCTACCTTTTTGTCATAATCTTGAATTTGCTGCTTGATAATTTCACTGATTTCTTCGGCTCTGATCTGCATTGTCCCTATCCCTTCAGGCTTTCCTTAAGCTGGTTTAGCTGAGTGCGAATCGTACCGTCAAAAACCATGTCACCTACCTTGGCATACAGGCCTCCAATGAGGAAGTCATCAACCTTGGCCTGGAGCAGAACTTTTTTGCCGCTCAATTTGGAAAGGGCCTCTGTGACCTGGTTCATATCTTCATCGGTTAACGGTTCGGCGCTGATTATTTCTCCGCGAGTTATACCCCTAATCTCATCCACCTTGTCAGCGAACGCCGCATTGATTCCCTGTAATTGATCAATTCTTTTTCGGTCTATCAAGACTTTCACAAAGTTGACAACCATAGGATCAGCCGTCATCTTCGAGAGCACATCGCCAGCTATTTTCTTTTTGTCTTCTTTCGTGAAGACGGGGCTGACCAGAACCTCTCTCAGATCACGAGATGATTCGATTAGATGCGTAAAACCGGAAAGATCGGCGCCATATTTGTCGAGTTTATCTTTCCCCAGAGCGATCTCTACAAGCGCCTTTGCGTAACGTTTAGCTAAAGTTGTGTCTATCACTTCATACCCCCAACCTTAACCAGATAGTCCTCAACGATACGCTTGCGATCCTGATCGTTGATTTTTTCTTTTATGAGGGCTTCCGCCATGGTCACCGCTAGTTCGACGGCCTCATTCTTGAGAAGAATGCGAGCTTTCCTGACTTCCTGTTCAGCCGTCAGTTTAGCAGATTCGATCATTGCTGAGGACAGCTTTTCGGCGTTTAGGACTACCTTTTGGCTATCAGATTCGGCAGCCTTTTTCAACTCGGCGGTCATCTTAGCCAATTCTTGTTCCATTCCGGCCAACTTTGTCTTGTAGTCTTCAATCAGACGTAGCGCCTCGTCTCTTTTCTCCTTTGCCTCCTCCAGTTCCCTAGCAATATTAGCTTTTCTCTCGCGGAAAAACGTAACCAAGGGCTTCTTAATGAAGTAAACAAGGAGTGCCACTAAAGCCAGAGTGTTAATCACTCTCCACAGCAACAACCACGGTGTCCAGGTTGTTCCGCCTTCGCTTGCCGCCATAGCGGTAGAAGCATTGAGCACAAGCAAGGACACAACGGTAAAATACAAAAGGGACCGTACTGACGATTTCATTAGACGGCCCTCCCTAGAATTTTCTCCGTTACAGACTGAGCTAACGGAGTCATGTCTTGCTTGAGTTTCTTGCGGGCTTCTTCCGATTCTGCTTGAATTGATTTTCTCATTTCTT
>JBFXII010000401.1:0-3149 GCA_050176095.1 Desulfomonilaceae bacterium | reverse complement strand
CGAGAAACTGCTTCCAGGTGCCAATGGCCGTTTGCACAGGCCGTAAGGCCATCCCCATGAGTATGGAGCCGGCGATCATCATGCCGGGCGAGATGCTATTTTGAATAGCCAGATACCCCCCGAGGCCAAGGATGCCAGACTGGAACGTCATTCGCGAAGCGGTGGTGATCGCCGTGAT
Source organism: Desulfomonilaceae bacterium (assembly GCA_050176095.1). Taxonomy (GTDB): domain Bacteria; phylum Desulfobacterota; class Desulfomonilia; order Desulfomonilales; family Desulfomonilaceae; genus CAITZA01. Next base: position 2,971 of record JBFXII010000401.1, on the reverse strand, counting down.
AACACTGGCTCGCTCGCCAGGGCCTGGAGTTTCAGAAAAGCCTCATGCTTTCCATACCAGAATCCCCGCACCGGCTCCAGCATGCCCATGGCCTCTATAGCTTCAGCGTTTCTTAAGTTGGCTCCGGCATAGGCATTGGCACTTCTATAAAATGTACTTGCCTCGGCAAGGGGTTTTCTGCTGGCAAACTCGTTGAGCATGGCCAGTGCCATAAGAAAAATGGTACTGCAAATTGAAAAGATACCTAGAAGAGGGTGGAGATAATAAATAACCGCAATGAATATAGGGGTCCAAGGAAAATCAAAAAATGCCAAAAGGCCCTGACCGGTCAAGAACTGACGGACTGCGGTCAGGTCATTTAAAGACTGGGTAGCATTGACGGAACCTAACCGCAGGGATCGCGAAAAAGCAGACTGGAAGACTTTTCCGCTTAACCGCTGATCCATTTGGTTGCCGAGACGAATCAAAATCTGGGACCGAACCCAATACAAGAAACCAAAAAGGACATACATGAAAAGCATGATCAGGGTGAGCATCAACAAGGTATCCTGGTTACGACTCTGCAAGACGCGGTCGTAGATCTGCAGCATGTACATGGCCGGGACCATGAGCAACATATTGAGCACAAAACTGAACAGGCCAACGGCTACAAAAGTGTTTCTAAAAGATTGAAGAACTATACTGAGTTCACTTTTTTTCACCTCTCCAGCAGGCAAAGCTCCTTGCCCCCCTCTCTCCATTTTCATTCCACAGCCTATTTTGTAGTCGCGGCCTGCAACCACGAATTAATTGTCAAAAGATACTCATCCGAGAGGAGACCTGCAGAGGCTTTCAATTTGATCATGGACAATAGGCAGTTGTACCTCGCCTGAAGCAGGTTGACCTTTACATTCTGTAATTCTTTCTCGGCATTCAATACATCTATCGTTGTTCGAATCCCGGCGTTTAATGATTTGCGGTTGGAAATCACCGATGTGGAAGCTGATTTTTTTGCCTTCAAAAGCGCCTCTATTCGTGCCATATTGCCTTTGATACCAAGAAATGCCTCGCTAACTTCCTCGGTGATTCCGGCAAGGGCGTTTTCGTACTGCTTCCTGGACTGTTCAAGAACAGCTTCCGATTCAGCCACTTTTGCAGTGGTATAGCCACCGCTAAAAAGAGGCAGGTTAACCTGGACACCCACGAAGCTATACGAGTGGTCGCTGGTCTCGATCTCGTTGTTTGAGTTCGTTGACTTGTAACCGCCTACCAGGTCTACGGTAGGCAAATGCTGCGCCTTGTTTTTTTTGAGCTCCGACAACTGATAATCGATCTTGTAGGCGTAGAATTTCAAAACAGGTTGATACTTTTTGGCTTTTTCAATCCAGGCCTCCAAATTTTCAGGTCCAGGAAATCCGAAGGGAAAGTCCTCCTTGAGAATATTTAAACTCGATGGCTTAGTGCCCACGATTTTTTTAAAGGCTAGCATTTTTATATCGAGATTATTTTGTGCCTCGATCTCTCTTGCAAAGACTTCATCTAATCGAGCCTCTGCATCATGCACATCCGTGATAGTACTAACACCTTTCTGAAACATCAGCCGGGCTTGCTCACCCTGCTCGCTGACAGCCTTTTTCTCTACCTCGATGAGATCCAATAAGTATCCTGCTGCCAAGACCTCGAAATAGGTTGTGCAAACCCGAAGCATCAAATCCTGCTCTGCTGAAACAAACCGCACATCACCACTTTCACCACGAATTTCATACTGACGATATTCATGAAACCTAGCGAGATTAAATAACGGCTGCTGCAGATTTATCCCCACAGATTCGCCGGTGTAATCCTGATACTGGGGTGGTCCGGTTTGATAATCGATGATGGAGGCGGAACCGCTCGCCGAAATTTTTGGAAGCAGGAGAGAACGCCCCTGTTGGGATGATGTCTTGGCCGCCTCATGTTCGTAGAAGGAAGCCCCGAAAAGGGGATCATGTCGCCTGGCTTGGCCATAGGCTTCCAACAGGTCCATAGCATACAGGGATGCTCCACAAGTGAATTGAAGCAGAATCATCAAAATCAACAGAAGGAGGACAACGACCTGGTGGCTGTATCTGTTCTGAAGAGTTATTTTACAAAGTATCGTCATCATCCTTCTGCTACTTACATCCTGCTGTTACGCTTAATTTCCCTTAGGTAAACCCCCGGCTTTGCCGGGGGACTCACAAAGTTTGACGGATCCTGCAAAATAAAGAAGCCTCCAATTTCGTGGACCGCTCAAAGTCACGAAAAAGGAGGCTTCATGAACGACATACAATGTTTAAGCCACACGAAATGGGATTGCAAGTTCCATGTGGTGTGGATACCGAAATGCCGGAGGAAAATGCTCTATGGCCAACTCCGGAAGAACCTTGGAGATGTATTTCACGAATTAGCCCGGCAAAAGGAAAGTCGGGTCTTGGAAGGGCACCTGCAACCCGACCATGTGCATATGCTGATCTCCATACCGCCGAAGTACGCGGTGTCGCAGGTAGTGGGTTATATGAAAGGGAAAAGTGCGATTCATATAGCGCGCACGTATCTTGGCCAAAAGAAGAATTATAGCGGAATGAGCTTTTGGGCTCGAGGGTATTTTGTTTCAACAGTTGGTGCCGATGAAGAGGTTGTGCGGGAGTATATCCGCGATCAAGAAAAAGAAGACCAACGTATCGAGCAACTGAACCTGTTTAAATAGGCGACCACCGAATGGTGGTCAGTTGATCTGTTAAATATACCGCTTTGAGCGGTTCTAAAGCCGTTAAGCCACCGGCTTTGCCGGTGGTTACTGACTGAAAATCCGGGTTTTTATGGCACGTCATTGCAACGATCTTGCTTAACCTTCGCCCCTTTTCACAAGCCTCACTAATAACGAATCTCGATTATTGTTTGTCACGATATTGTTTCCTTCGACTTGCAAGGAGCATGGCCATACCTGCTGATCCAAAAAGTAGAGCAGAAT
>JBFXII010000400.1:0-3201 GCA_050176095.1 Desulfomonilaceae bacterium | reverse complement strand
GGTTTGTTTGTCTATGACGCCTGAGCCTCTGACCTGAGCAAAGTCTCTAACCCTTTTGGTTAGGCGATTGGCAACCCTAGGTGTGGAGCGCGATCTGGTAGCGATTTCCCATGCGCCCTCATTGTCTATGTCCACTTTCAATATTCGTGCGGATCTCCTTACTATCAAAGAAAGTTCTTTATGAGAATAAAAATCCAAATGGAAGATTACACCAAATCTGTCTCTTAGTGGATTGGTTAGCAATCCGCTCCTGGTGGTGGCTCCAACTAAAGTAAATGGAGAAATATCCAATTTTATGGTTCGGGCGCTAGGCCCCTGACCAATCAGAATGTCGAGGGTAAAGTCCTCCATGGCAGGGTATAAAATTTCCTCAACCACCGGGGATAACCTATGTATCTCGTCTATGAAAAGAACATCGCGCTCTTCCAAATTGGTAAGAATTGCAGCCAAATCGCCCGGCTTTTCAAGTATTGGACCTGATGTAGTCCTAATTTGGGTTCCCATCTCTCGGGCAATTATTCCGGCCAGCGTCGTTTTGCCCAGTCCAGGCGGGCCATGAAAAAGTATGTGGTCCAGCGCCTCAGCACGTCTTTTAGCAGCCTCTATAAAAAGGGACAAGTTGTCTTTTATTCTATTTTGGCCAATGTATTCGTCCAAACTTCTTGGTCTCAAACCAATTTCGTTCTCACGCTCCTCTGAAAGGACACTGGCCGAAACTACGCGCTCTGAATCCATAAATCCTCACGTATTTTACGTTATTGCAAGCTCGACACTGACAAGCGCTGCGTTGTCAGTATTACACAAAATTGTTATCTTTTGTGTTTACTAGCAGCAGACCTATTTAGCAAGCGCCTTGTGTCATACGCCACCGTTATTGGTAAATATTGAAAGATTGTCTCAGACATGATAGTCAAGAAATGTCGTATAAAATGACATGTTTGAAATTTGTAGATATAATTATCGTTCATTCAATTCCACCCCTCCTGATTTTACACACGAATCAGGTACGAATCTAAAGAGCAAAACTATCTAAATGGAGGGTTTGATTAATGTCTGGCCACAATAAATGGAGCACCATTAAACACAAAAAGGGAGCGGCAGACGCAAAAAGAGGCAAGATATTTTCAAAAATCATTAAGGAAATTACCATAGCGGCCAGAATGGGTGGCGGTGACCCGGAGGGAAATCCGCGGTTGCGCACAGTTCTGAATGCCGCTAGAAACGCAAACATGCCTAAAGACAACATTGATCGGGCCATCAAAAGAGGAACCGGCGAAATTGCTGGAGTGACCTATGAAGAGATTACCTACGAGGGGTATGGTCCAGGTGGAGTGGCGGTCCTAGTTGAGGCTTTGACCGACAATAAGAATCGGACAGTCGCAGAGATCAGACATATCTTTGACAAGTATAACGGCAATCTTGGAGAATCGGGCTGCGTCAGTTGGATCTTTGAGAAGAAGGGAATAATAAATGTTCCAGCACAAGGTTTGACCGAAGACCAGGTAATGGAACTCGCCTTGGAGAGCGGCGCTCAAGATGTCACGATGGAAGACGACATGTTTGAGATAACAACAGATCCAGCCGAGTTTGAAGCTGTCCGTAAGGCCGTTGAGGACAAGGGTTGGAAAATTGATGAAGCCTCCATTACTATGGTTCCACAGAACAGTGTCAAACTTGAAGGCAAGAAAGCCGAACAAATGCTAAAAATGATGGATGTGCTTGACGATCACGAGGACCTTCAGAATGTTTATGCCAACTTTGATATCTCTGATGAAGAAATGATGAAACTCTCAGCCTAGCTTTTTTGTCTCTCGCAGTAATTAACTTGAGTCATATTCCAAACTAGCCCTTGAATATTTTTGGTGGTTAAGAGCTGTTTTCATTGGCTATAAATTCAGAGTTCATACACTTGATGAACGGGTTCTGGGAAACATAGTTTGGTTATCATCGGCGTTGATCCAGGAAGCATAATAACTGGCTTCGGAATCATAGAAAAAATTGGAGTAACCACCAAATTTAGAGGTGGAGGAACTATAAAGACTCCTAAAACTACCTCCCAGTCCAGGAGGCTCTATGCGCTTCAATGCCAACTGGACGAGATCATTAAAAAGCATGAGCCCGAAATCATGGTGGTGGAATCTCTCTTTTACGCCACGAATAGCCAAAGCCTGATAAAACTTTCTCAGGCCCGAGGCGTTATTCTAGCCTTAGGTGAAGCCAACGGAATGGAGGTCGTTGAATATAGCCCTCTGGAAATCAAAAAGGGACTAACTGGATATGGTCGAGCGGATAAGGCTCAAGTAATGTTCATGGTCTCAAAAATATTGGGAATAAAGGATCTTAAATCACCAGATCAATCCGATGCGATTGCTATGGCTTTATATCATGCGCATATAGCTCGCCCAAAAAAGTAATTAAATGATTGCGTGTCTTAGAGGAAAAATAATTAGTAGAGGTATTAACCGTGTGGTGGTTGACGTTCAAGGGGTAGGGTACGATGTAGCAGTCTCATTGACTACCCTCGAAGCTCTGCCACTTGACGGTGAAGCCTTCCTCCACATTCATACGGCTCTTCGTGAAAATTCTTTGGAATTATACGGTTTTTCCTCATCCGAAGAAAAAATCCTGTTTGAGATGCTCATAAGCATTTCCGGAATTGGTCCTCGAACTTCTCTAAACATTCTTTCCGGAATCCCCCCGGATTCCTTCAGATTAGCTGTTCTGGACAGTGATGTCCAAAAGCTATCTTCCATTCCTGGCATTGGAAAAAAATCAGCCCAGAGAATAGTGTTAGAGCTGAAGGAGAAGCTCAAGAAATCCCAACTTATGAACAGGGGGGTTCCGATCACCGGATATGTGTCTGACCTGAAATCAGATCTGGTTTCCTCTCTAATAAATCTAGGGTATAAGGAAAAATTGGCCGAATCCTTGGCTTCAGATATTGTCAAGGAGAATGGAGCAGATATCGATCTGGAATCAGCCCTAAAAATTGCTCTCAAGAAACTCATTGCTTGAAACATAAACTAACTCAATAGATCTGAGGAAAATCTTTTCCATCCTTTCAGGGGATGTTTGTGAGAAGATATAGAATTCCAAATCGGCAGAAAAAGTTATTTTAGCATTGAGTATGCCTAACCAATTTTGCGACTGAAATTTCCAAAGGGGACGACAAATGAATTTTGTAGTGATCGGTGGCGATGC
>JBFXII010000399.1:0-3203 GCA_050176095.1 Desulfomonilaceae bacterium | reverse complement strand
GCCTGCTCAAAACTCTTACCGGCAAAGTTATCTGATCTAGCTCATAGCCCTCATAATAATGAAATCTACCTTGCATGGCGATTACTGATTTGTTGGCTAGGGTTCAAAAAATCAATTTTCCCAAATGTTCCTTTACCGTTGGAACCTTAAAATTGGGGATTTCGTCGTAAGGGACAATTTCTTTAGGCTTGATACGTTCGGCCACTCCTCCAAGTCCCGTACCCAAGATTATAGCAATCTCGGGATGTTCCCCGATCCTGGAAAACACAAAGTCGGTAGCTTCTAAGGTCTGTTCGTACTTAATGGCCATGGCGTCTCCGGCTATTGATCGCAGTCAAAACATCATATTATTATAATACAGATCTGGGGCTCTTTACTTTTTTAATATCTGTGCCATTGTTAAAAAAGCCCCGATGCTATTTTCATCGAGGCGTTTTTCTGAGTATTCCGATCTATGGAGAAATTGATGGATTTGTCAGGTTTATTATCTATAGGATTTATTGTGTTTATTGCATGGATGGTCTACACTTTTCTTGCCACCCCAAAGGGACCAAGGCGACCAAATTCAGGCTGACGCTAAACAATCACGTGTTAGTCTAACACGAATCTGATTTCTCCTGATGATTACTTGGTCAAATGGCAGTCCCTCATGCCATTCAATCAACCTTTCAGCTCTTTTATCTTTGCCTCTAAGGCCGGGACTATTTCGTTGATGTCCCCAACCACGCCGTATTGGGCGACCCGAAAGATTGGAGCCCTCGGATCCTTATTGACCGCCATAATTAGCGGTGATCCCTTTATACCACCAACGTGTTGGAACGCGCCGCTTATTCCCAGCGCCAAGTAGATTTTAGGTTTCACCTCAATGCCAGAAGTTCCCACCTGATGATATTTGGGCAAAAGGTTCTTGTCCACGATTGGTCTTGAACACGCCAATACCCCACCAACCGTATCGGCCAGAGATTGATACATATCCATATCCGGTTCATCACCAATTCCACGACCAATCGATACGATGATCTCCGCCGATGATATGTCCACATCCCCTTTCTCGGCTTCTTCGTAAGAAATAAAAGTCTTGCTCAGCTTCCCAGAAGCCAATGGGGAGTCCTTCTTTACGATTGTGCCCGAAGCCTGTCCCGCAGGCGTGAATGAAAAACTACCGCTTCGAAGTGTAACGACAACCTTATCGCAGTTCTTGAATGACACCAGGGCGTTGATCTTGTAACTGTATATCTGTCTCAGGGCCAAAAGTTGGCCGTCTGATACCTCAAATCCAAAACAGTCAGTCGCAAGAGCCGCATCCAAAACTACTGAAAGTCCCGGAGCAAGATCTATTACTGAATTTGAATTGCCCATCAGCAACAAATAGTCAGACTCATCCTTAAGTATTGCGCTCAAAGTTTGTGTCATGGCGTCCGAGTTGAATGTTTCAAGACTAGGATCTTCTACAACCACAACCTTTGAAAATTCTTGAACCAGTTTTTCAGAAATTGAAGAAACATTGTTTCCTAAAAGCAGGCAAACGATCTCTCCTCCGAGTTGAGAGGATACTGATCTAGCTGCCGACAAGGCTTCCCATGTAGTGTCACGTAGAGTTCCGTTCCGATGTTCGGCTAGCACATAAATATTCTTCATCGTTATAGAACCCCCTTTTCCTTAAGAATTTCGGCTAGGCGAGCCGCTGCTTCCTCAGTCGAGCCTTTTATGATTTCAGCCCCTTCGCCTTCTGGTGGCAAGTAAACTTTTTCAATAACTATTTTAGAACCTTCCACGCCAACCTGGTTCTCGTTCAGTCCAAGCTCGTCAAGGTCAACTGTTGGAATATCCACGGAAGCAACTTTTCTGACAGCGCGAATTGAGACGAACCGAGGTTCATTCAAGCCGGTTGCCACGGAAATTACCGCAGGCAAATCCATCTCAACGTTCTCGTAAAGCCCACCCTCAAGCTCACGCCTGAACTTTGCCTTTCCATCAGATACTTCTATTCGAGACACTAGTGTAGCGCTAGGAACACCTAACATGGCCGCCAACATGCCGCCGACCTGTCCGCCACCATCATCTTCCGCCAGCGTTCCCGTTAATACCAAGTCGAAAGGCCTTTTCTTGATAAATTCGGCAAGAGCCTTGGCCACTACGAATCCGTCGGATCCCTCAAAAGCGTCGTTCCAAATCTGGAAGGCTTCATCAGCCCCGCGGGCCAGACATTCCCGGAGCATTTCCTCCGCATCTTCTGGAGCAACACTCACTACAGTGACAGCGCCATCATACTTTTCTTTGAGTTGGACAGCCTCTTCAATAGCAAACCGATCCCAATCGTTGAGGTCATAATCCAGGTCGTCCTTCTTGATGTCTTTACCTCCTGGGGCTATTGATAACTCAGCCTCAGATGTATCTGGTATCCACTTCATGCAAGCAATAATTTTCATGAATCCTCCGAATGGTTTAATCAAATGATGGTCAGCGAACCCTCCAACATTCAAGTTTGCTACGACATTGAGCGATCTGCCAGTTCTACCAGGTCAACGACCTCTATTTTTCCTTCATTTCCAGTAGTCTTTATGGCGTCCTCAAGGTTGATCAGACAGAAGGGGCAAGCTGTAACAATGACCTGAGCTCCAATTTCTTGGGCCATTCGCACACGTCTCTCACCCATCCTCTCCGTCTCTTGTTCGTTCTCATACCACAACATTATCCCACCGCCGCTGCAGCAAAAACTTCTGGAACGCGATCTTTCCATATCCCTGAATCGTGCCCCGGGGATACTGTTAATCACAAAACGTGGCTCTTCATAAATGTTGTTGTGACGACCAAGATAACAGGGGTCGTGGTATGTCACCACACGACCGTTTAAATATTCACCAGAGAATTTTATCTTGTTTTCACGTACCAGCTTCGACAGCAACTGGCTACAGTGACTGATGGGGAACTTTTTTGGGTAATCGTTCTTGATCACATTGAACGCATGAGGATCAAATGTCACAATCTGCCTGAAATTCCTTGCTTCAAAAACCTCGATATTCTTCTCGGATACCTGTTCGAACAAACCCTCTTCGCCTATGCGCCTAACCTCATTGCCGGAATCATTTTCATCTTGACCGAGTATGGCAAAATCACATGAGGACTTACCAAGTATTCTGGCGAAACTCTTTGAAATTTCCTGAATCCTAGGATCAAAAGATCCGCAACTATAGATCGGAAGA
>JBFXII010000398.1:0-3217 GCA_050176095.1 Desulfomonilaceae bacterium | reverse complement strand
CGAACACAACCAACTGCTTGAAAAAGAAGACTATATTTACAACCACATTAGGCCACACGATTCACTGGATTTATTGACCCCGAATGAGTATTATTTGACTACATTAACAACTTAATAAATGTGTACGGTATGTACTGAACCTATACATAGCATTGCTAAAATGGGTGTTTTCAGGTAGAATTTAAAACAGTTAGCGGGAGTAATTCAGTGGTAGAATGCTTCCTTCCCAAGGAAGATGTCGCGAGTTCGAGTCTCGTCTCCCGCTCCAAGATTAGACTTTCCGATTTTTGACCGACGAATTGGTGGGCGGCACGAAGTGCCGCCCATTGGTTTGTGGGGGAAAATCCTCTCCGCTCGGCGCGCAGAGGCGCGCCTCGCGACTCTGATTCTATGCCAGAAAACCAATCAAACTGTCCGAAAATTAACACGTAAGTTTGAAAACAATCAAAAATAAATTTGGGGTAGGTAAAATTTTAGCAAATCAGCTTCAGTTAAGCCGGTAAATACCCTAAAACTTCGCCTAATTCCTGTCCGAGGAGATTGCTGTCATCTTGTTTGGCTAATTTTTTAAGATGACTTTTGATTTTTTTCAAATTATGTCCGATGCAAACCAGTTCAAATTTAATCAAGCATTTTGGCCTGCCTCTAAGATTAAATGATCTAAAGTTCATATTCCGCTTGATGTCACTGAAGGTCAGTTCAATATCTTCCCGCCGCCGCTGCATCAATTTTTTCCCCTCTGGCGATAGAAGTCTGATTTTTTGTGTGAACTTGTATCTTTCTAATTCTTTGTCTATTTTCTGCGGCGGTTCATAGATGCCTTTATTCCTCTCAGCCATTTCCTGATGGAAGTTGTTGCAGGGAATAAACGCAGCTAAGTGCATGGGCTGTCAAACCAAAGTAGAAATGTCACTTTTTAGCAAAGTAGAAATGTCCCCTTTGGTTGATAATTTACTTTATAATTTCTCCACGGATGGTTGGCCGCTGGCTTCCATGGTGTTTTTTCGATTATTGGTTTGATTGATTTAACGTTCTCTGTTTTGGCTGGTTTGTCTATCTCGTGGGAGAAAAGGTTAGTTTTTCTTATTGAAAAGCAGACTTTTCCATCAAGGTTAGTTTTAACTATAATCTCATTTTTGGGGAAGATCAGGGTCTTCTGTTTCTTTTCCAATTGATACCACTTGTTCCGGTATCTGATCGTAAAGTCGCAAGTTAGGATCCTAGTTTCTCTGACAGTGAATATCTCGGCCAGATTGTATCCTTCGATTCTGCGGTGCAGGTCGGTCTTTGACTTCGGCTCAACAGCAAACTTACCGTTAAAAAAGGGCAAGAATTCTTTTTGGATAAATTCATTGGCCTCTATGGCAGTTGAGATACCTCGCAAGCGCAACTCTTTAACCAGACGATCTTGGAATGTGCCAAATAACCTTTCCACTCGGCCCTTGGCCTGTGGCGAGCGAGCATAAACCAACTTTCCTCCCAACTCCTCGACTGCTCTTCTATATTGGGTGATTTTATCTTCTTCTTTGTTATTTAAATTGACTTTGAAGACTTTGCCTCGGTCAACATAAAACTCGTGCGGGAGGCCATATTTTTGAATATATCTTTTAGTTGCTCCCATCACACCGATTGTTGTCTCTGGAGCAAATTCAAGATGAACCAGTCTGCTTGTGGCGTCATCAATAAAGGCCAGAAGGGTAGATCTTGGCGCTCTTGTCTCAAACCAATTATGATCCGAACCGTCAAGCTGGATAAGCTCGCCAAAACATTCCTTGCGTTCCCGCCACTGCCGGTGGGTTGGTTTTTTCTTCTTGGCCTTCCAGAGCCCAGCAGAAATCATAGCTTTCCGCAAGGTCTCACGGCTGATGGCAAGGTTGTGATTTTCTTGAAGCTTCTCGGCTGCCAGAGTTGGTCCAAAATCAGGATATTTGTTTTCAATCAGACAAACGATGTTTTCTCTTATTGCCGAATCAATCCTATTGTTGGAAGGCCGGCCACGAGAACTATGTATCAGAGCTTGAACTCCAAAACGGCGAAACATCTTCAGCTTTCTTTTGATTTGTCTGGTTGAAAGTCCAAGGATCATGCCTGCTTCTTTCTGTTTTATTTCTCTATTCTGTAATTTCTTGAATACACTTATTTGATTCGCTTCCTTACTGTTCATTTGAAATGTCTCCATTTACCCTCCTGCTTTTTCTTTATTCTGGCAGTCGGGAGGTGACATTTCTACTTTGCGCCTAAGGTGACATTACTACTTTGCGCTAACAGCTAAGTGCATGGGCTTTACAAAAATTCTACAAATGTTAAGATATTGTATCCCTTGGGATAGTCTCAAGGATCATTGAAAAGGCTCTTTGACAACTTGAAAGGAGGAATAGCACGTATGCGTACAGTAGAAGAAGTCACGATGCGCTGCAAGCCCATCCTCGATCAGCCGGACGTTGTCTAGTTGATCGAAAAGAGCAGCAGCCCCACGGCGGCCTATGACATGGTCATGGACGCCACCCGTAACGACGAGATCGCGAGAGCGGCTCGCTGGCTCGGTGTCTTGAGACGGGATTACCATGATCGCTACACTGGAATCACCCGCAACACTCTTAGCCACGTTTAGAGGAACACAGCGAGGAGAGGAGAGAACGATGAAAAAGGTGTATGTAGCTGACTTGCTTAATCGCACTTCAGGTGGTACTCAAGTTGAGCTCTACGGTTGGGTGAAAGCTCGCCGCCGGCACAATCATGTCGTCTTCTTGGATGTCTGTGATTCCACAGGAACGGTTCAGAGTGTGGTCAATGAGACCAACAAAGAACTGTTCGAACTGGCAAAACGGATCAGCCAAGAAACGGCAGTGAAGGTCGTTGGAATCCTCATGGAGACTGGACGACTAAACCCGTCAAAGGAAATCCACGTGCGGGAAATCGAGATCGTCGGCCCCAGCACAATCAATATTTCGCCATATCCGCGGTCGAATATTGACATTCAGGACCCAAGGTTGCAGGAGCAACTTCTAGACAAACGGTACTTTTATCTCCGCAACGAGAAATTTGCCGCCATCCTGAAGTTCCGCCACGTCCTCACGCGGATCGTGCATCAATGGTTCCATGAGAATGGATTCATTGAGATCCACGCTCCTGTGCTGACACCGACACCACTGTATGACGATCACACGGCTATGGCCATCAAAGTTCACGGGCAGGATGTATACCTGACGCAATGCGT
>JBFXII010000397.1:0-3222 GCA_050176095.1 Desulfomonilaceae bacterium | reverse complement strand
GTCCTAAGCTAATGGCGACGCATTGATTAACCTGAATGTTTTGTTGGCGATGCATGGGGACATCGAGGAACTTGAGTCTTTGGATTCAATCACGGAAGCAGGTCATATATGGAGAGAAAGTGAACTGATAATAGACGCCATTTTAGGGACCGGACTTCAATCGGATGTGCGCTCACCTTTCAGAGAAGCCATCAGTATAGTCAACGAATGCGCTGGCTTTAAAGTAGCAGTGGACATACCTAGCGGACTAGATTCTGATACTGGACAGATAAAAGGGTGCGCAGTCAAATCAGATCTAACAGTGACTTATGGTTTCAGAAAACTTGGTATGGCTCTGTATCCCGGTAGACAACTTTCCGGAAAAATTGAGGTAATTGATATTTCCATTCCTAGATCTATTGTTGAAGCAAATCCTCCTCAGACTCGGTTGGTGAACTATCCAGATTTAGGCTCTTATTTTAGGAAACGTCAAGACGCTATGGCCCACAAGGGATCTTTTGGTCATGTTCTTGTGGTGGGAGGGTCTCCAGGTAAGACAGGAGCTGCTGCAATGGCTGCAAGGTCGGCCTCCAGAATTGGAGCTGGCTTAGTTACAGTGGCTGTTCCCAAGACATTGAACGAGGTTCTGGAAAATAAGCTCACAGAAGAAATGACGGCCCCAATTGCATGTGATGATGACGGAAACTGGAATGAACATTCATGTGGTCAAATAATTGATTTAACACGGGACAAAAATTGTATTGTCTTGGGTCCCGGCCTCTCAACGTCAACATTTGCTCAACGAATTGTCGAGACAATCTTGGTGGAAACATCTTGTCCACTGGTAGTGGACGCTGATGGCTTGAATTGTTTCGCAAAGAATATTGGGGTTCCAGTCAACAAGAGTGACAGACTTTTCTTAACACCTCATCCAGGTGAAATGGCCAGATTGGTGGCAAGAACAACCGTGGATGTACAGCGTAATCGCTTCGAGACGGCCAGGGCATTTGCATTAGAGAAAAAATTGTGGCTTGTGTTGAAAGGCGCCGCAACGATTACTTGTTCACCGCAAGGTAGAGTTCTTGTAAACGGATCTGGTTCTCCTTGGATGGCTTCTGGGGGACAAGGAGACGCTCTTAGCGGCATGCTAGGGGGATTACTTGCCCAAGGATTAGAATCCGAAAATGCTGTTCCATTAGCAGTGTTCATGCATGGCGCCATAGCAGATGAAATTACTCGAGAGCAGGGCCTACGTCCCGTTCTAGCTATGGATTTAATTGACCGGATACCTGACTACCTGGCTAAATCATCTGCCTGGTGAACTACTTTTATACAGGAAGAATTAAATGTCGAGCTCGATAGATAGAGAGTCGTTAATGGAAAAGGTCTATGGAGACAAAGATTTATTAGCTGAGCTTATAGACATGTTTTTGGAGATCTCGCCATCGATGGTTGAGGCTATCGACCAATCGATAAAAGCTTTGGACTCAAAAAAATTGTATGAAACAGCCCACTCCCTCAAAGGTTCAATTGGAAATTTTTCCACAGCAGGGGCTTTCCAGGTAGCATTCGAATTGGAGAAGATGGGTCGGGTCGGTGACGTTTCAGATGTCCAAAATGTGTTCGCAAAATTGAAAACAGAAATGAAGGTCCTCAACAAAGATCTCACAGAAATTAGGTCGGAAATTTAATCTGAACTATTAAATCAACTTGAATGTCTCTCGCGGGATTCACTTTAAGTTTTCTTTAGGACAAAAAACAGAAAGAATTCACTTTGCTTGCATCACCTAAAAAGAATTCTTCTCAGCAGTTTCGATGGTCACTGCAATAAAAAAAACAAAAGGACTAGCAAGTTAAGCTAGGTCTGTTTGTTTTCTTGTAGTCATCCAAAATCTTTTTTCTTAAAATGAACATGTCCTCTGCCATTGCGAGGGCTACTATGTATTGAACAAACCTACTCGGGTTTTTGATCCACATCCCCAAAATCTGTTTCCAGTATTGCCAGCGAGCGGGTGATTTTACTCCTTGTCTCCAGGATATCCTCAAGAAATTAACTACATCGAGGAATTCTTGATAAATTGGTCTCCAATGCTTGGGAACTTCAGAGCGTGATGCGCCTAGACTAATTGCAGTAGCTCGTCTTGTGGGTCTCATGTTCAGGTAATAATTATAGGCTCTAGTCAAGAACCTTGAGTGCTCATAAATTTCATCCCATGCCTGGACAAATTCTTGTACGATTTCAGATTCTGGTCGAGAAGGCACAAAATTCATCACGTTTGTTGTTGAATTGCCTGTGGTTCGATCGTCGCAAAGTCTCCCTTCATGATGAAGCCTATCCCAGAGTTTAGTGTTGGGAGCCGCCTGAAGCATGTTGAGCATCACTATAGGAATGTTTGTTTGTTCGATGAAGTCAGTTATGCGTTTGCCTGTCCCAGATTTCTCTCCGTCAAAACCGATCACGAAACTTCCCAAAACGGTAAGACCATTTTTGTTTATATTCATGAGCGATTCCATGAGAGGATTTCTGATATTCTGGAACTTGTGAGCGTTAGCCAGAACATCTTCATCAGGAGATTCTATTCCCACGAATACAGAAGAAAAATTCGGTTCAGTCATTAAATCGATGAGTTCAATGTCTTGTCCCAAATTAACAGAAGTCTGGGTCCAGAACGAAAACGGACTATGATGGCTTTTCATCCAGGGGGTGAGTTCTTTGAGAAGGGCTTTAGCGTGTTTCTTGCTACCGATGAAATTGTCATCGGCAATGAGAACATTTTTTCGCCATCCAAGACGGTAAATAGTCTCTAGCTCCGCGATGACCTGTTTGGAAGTCTTGTATCTAGGGGTAGCCCCATAAAGGTTTACGATGTCACAAAACTCACAATCGAAAGGGCAACCTCGTGAAGTTTGAATTGATAACGTGTTGTAATCATTGGTGTTGAGTAAATCAAATCTCGGAATTGGCGAAGTGGCTAGGTCAGGTTTTGAAGGATTTTCAAATACGCCCGAGTACTCTCCTGCTCTTATGGCGTTAAGCAATTCGTCAATAACGTTCTCGGCCTCGCCCCTTACCAACATGTCACAACCGGCCTCGAGGACTTCATTGGGAACCGAGGTTGGGTATGGCCCACCAACTATGACCTTCTTATTCTTGTTTTTGGCTTCTCTAATTAGCTTTAAAACATTTTTTCTCTGGATGAGCATTCCTGAAATCAGAACAATGTCAGCCCAGTCGAAATCAAT
>JBFXII010000396.1:0-3225 GCA_050176095.1 Desulfomonilaceae bacterium | reverse complement strand
GTCTTCAATGTCCTTTATCGTCCTAATTATCAACTCCTCTTCACTATCGTCCTTGGATATTCTCCTGGAATTAGTCGAACAGAATGCGCATGAATACGGACACAGATTTGTTGTTGAAATGGAAACAATTCCCGATGGAATGTCTTTTAGATCGAAGTGATTAAGATAATTGGACAAACGCTTGTCGAAAGCGGCTGAAGGGTAAGGGGGAAAAGTGCTGTCCAATACCACTTTATCACCAAAACGGACCATATTTCTATACTTCAGAACCGTCGATTCAAGGAATGACAGCTTGATAAAATTGAACAGAGCGTCCCCAATGGTCAAACCATTCCCATTTCTGACCTCTCTGTTGTATCTGTGGACCAGAAGCTTGCAAGCCCGATAAAAAAATTTGTAAAACATTCTATATCTTTCTAGCCCACAGATGTTCATATAATCAGTTCTTGTACCTTCCATTTGATTTCCTCGATTATGAATGTTGTTAATTGCAGAGCTTAACTCTTGTTCGTAATGTGTATATTAGCCTTACCCATTTCGGAAATAAGAACGTGAGCAGCTTTTTCCAAGTTTTTGTGAGAATGTATGCTCATTAATGTTAGACGTAACCTAGCAGAGCCCTCAGGGACCGATGGGTAGCGGATACCTTGTATGAAAACACCTTTATCCAAACATTTTCTACTGATGTTCATTGCCTTAAGAGAATCTCCAATATGAATCGGGATTATGTGGCTCATATTACTTCGTCTGACAATTGGTTCGGTCAACCTGTGGAACAGATTGATGTTGGAATTGAGCTCGCTCCTCAACCTGGAGCCTTTTTCCGATGCAACTATCTGGATGGCTTCGATCGCTCCAGACATTATTGCCGGTGGTTGGGCCGTTGTATAGATAAGGGAACGAGCTTTATTTATTATCAACTGTATAAGTGACTCGCTACCTGCGACATAAGCTCCAGCTAGTCCTAAAGCCTTGCCTAAAGTTCCCATCTGAATCTCGGGATAAATTCCAACCTCTGAACACAAACCTTGTCCTTGCTGGCCCTTGATTCCGGTTGAATGGGCCTCATCAACCATCATGTATGCTCCAAAATTTTGGCATAAATCATTAAGGTCTTTTAGTGGAGCAACGTCTCCGTCCATGGAGAAGATCGACTCAGTAATTACTATCCTTCTCCTGAATGATCCTTGTTGGAGATGCTTTTTCGCCGCTTCAACGTCCAAATGAGGATAAATTCTAACAGTAGCCTTCGAGAGCCTGCAACCATCAATAATGCTTGCGTGGTTAAGTTCATCGGACACAATAAGATCGCGTTCGTCGGTTAAAGCTGTTATGATCCCGATGTTGGCTTGATAACCACTACCGAATACTACGGATTTTTCCGTTCCTTTCCAATTTGCTATGTATTGTTCGAGTTCTCGATGCGGTTTAGAGTTGCCAGCTATAAGCCTGGAGGCCGTAGAGCCGTTTCCATTAACAATTGCTGATCGGATAATCGCCTTGAGGATTTGCCTGTTATTGGCTAATCCTAGGTAATTGTTGCTTGAAAAATTCAAGGCCCTTTTGCCGTTAACCACCAGTTCTGGCCCAGGAGGACCATCGATAATTGGCATTGATCTAAGTAATCCAGCGCGTTCTATTAAGTCGATTTCGTTCTTCCATTCAGAACAGGGGCCAAAATTTTCATTCATTAAATGGACTCCCATCAGACAGACGCAATGTATTTTTTAAATTAAGTAAAATTGTAAACTCTAATCTTAAAACAAATTCTTGAGTTTACTAGCTTTATGGCTTATTCTTATTTGCACGGATCAAGAGTATCCGTGAGAAAATCTTTTGAAGCTACAATTTTTATATATTTTTATATCTCAGAGCATCAAGAGAATAACATGAAAATCAAATTTTGGGGCTGTAGAGGTTCAATAGCGGCTCCTGGACCCGAAACGGTTATTTACGGCGGTAATACAACGTGTGTGGAGGTTCTTTCAGACTCCGAAGAAACATCTATCATTGATTGTGGCACCGGCATAAGAAACCTCGGAGACTACCTGCTAAAAGAGGGCAAACAACTAAGAGTCAATCTATTTATGACCCACATCCATTGGGATCATCTTTTGGGATTGCCTTTTTTCGGTCCACTATTCAAGCCAGAATGTCATCTCACGGTCAACGGTTGTAGGCAATGTTTTGCCGGGCTCAAGCGAATCTTCAGCAGTGATTACATAGACGGCGCCTGGCCGGTGAGATACGAAGATTTAAAAGCACGAATAGACCCTCCTGCCGATATTCCAATGTCATCTTATCAGACGGGTGATGTCACGGTCTATTCTCACCCATTGCAACATCCTCAGGGCGGAATGGGGTTCAAATTTGTCGAAAATGGGAAAGTTTTTGTTTTCCTAACTGACAATGAGTTGTTGGAAAACGGCTGGGTGGGCAGCGCTTTCAAAGATTTCGTAAAGTTTTGCAAGGGAGCTGACATTCTTGTTCATGATGGTCAGTATTTGCCTGAAGAAATCGAAGCGAGAAGGGGTTGGGGGCACTCGGATTTTGAATCCGTGTGTCGTCTTGCTATCCAGGCTGAGGTCAAGAAGCTTTTTCTTTTCCATCATGATCCGTGGAGGACGGACAAAGGGGTGTCCGAGATCGTTGACAGGTGTTGGGAATTTCTAGATATTCATGGTTATCCAATAGATATCGACGCAGCACGGGAAGGCGCGACAATCTATCTATAACCGGATTTTAAAGGTCTGCAAATCGCTCAAGTTCTGGAGCGCTTTATCAGGGATCGTAATATCTTTGTTTCTGAACACTTGAGTACGAACGCTGATATGAAATATGCCAGAATTCCTCCCGCGAGCAATCCAGACAGAATCAAACCATTCTTGCTATTCAACCCCTGACTCCAGTCAGCGGAATCTTTAAAAAACCAAAGAATTAAGCCCATCACACATGAGGCGAGTATAGTCTTCATCAGCGAGACGCTAAAATCATGCGTCGGGAAAAATCCTATTCGTCTGACTAGAACTACGAAAAGGATCAGCAAGTTAAAACTTGCTGAAATAGCAGTGGCAAAAGCCAGACCGCCATGGCGCAACGGCCCCATGAGGGCAATTCCAAACAGAAGATTTGTCAGAACTGATCCAATGGAAACCCACAGGGGGGTTTTTGTGTCTTTGAGTGAAAAAAAAGCCTGTGTAACAACCTTGAGTCCTGAGTAAGCCC
>JBFXII010000395.1:0-3234 GCA_050176095.1 Desulfomonilaceae bacterium | reverse complement strand
TGAAATGGGGATACTTACCCTATATCGTAAAAACAAGCAAACAGTTCATGTCAAGTGATAGGGCGGCGGCTGGGGATAGATGATCCAGCGCCCTATTTTGCTCCGCTCATGCCTTGAACAACCATTCTTTCCCTGACCCGCAAAAAAATGATTCCTCCTCAAAAGAAACAGTTGACAAAGGAGCTCGGATCAGGCATATTTGCGCCCGCAGTGCCGAAGTGGCGGAATTGGTAGACGCGCTAGGTTCAGGGTCTAGTTGGGGTTTCCCAGTGGAAGTTCGAGTCTTCTCTTCGGCACCAATAAAAAATCAAGGCTTTATCCCATAATTTCAGGGATAAAGCCTTTTTTTTGCCCATTCTTTCCTCCTGGCACACCCTTTCTCGCCTTGCCATTCTTTGCTCTTTCGTGCTATCTTTTGCTTTAAAAGTGGAGCAAAAATGGAGCGGAAAAATTGGCAAGGATAGTGAAACGCAAAACCAAGCGAGGTGTAAGCTACCAGGCTACTATTCGTCGAAAGGGGTTTGATACCGTTACTAGAACCTTCGACACCAAGGGAGAAGCTCTCGCTTGGGCGTCTGCCACCGAACAGGACATGAAGGATCAACGGTACAATAGCCCCCGAAGGGCGATGTGCATTACGCTCAACCAAGCCCTGACAAAGTATCTATCCACAATATCCGAGAAAAAGGCTGTCAACACCCAAATGCTTGAGAAAAGTGCCTCACAGCGCTTATTGGAACGAATAGGCGCCGAAACACCGCTTGGCTCGATCTCACCTCAAATCGTTGCTAAATATCGGGACGCACGACTTCAAGAAGTGACTGCATACCCTGTTCGCCACGAACTATCACTTCTCTCTCATTTGTTCAGTAAGGCGAAAAAGGAGTGGGGGCTGCCGGTTGAGAATCCGGTCGCTGACATTGAACGACCAGCTCCACCGAGAGGCCGAACTCGTTTTCTCACTGACAGCGAAGCATCCAAGCTGCTTGAATCCTGTCGAAAATCAAGAAATTATAAATTTTATTACTATATCCTTACATTATTACATACAGGAATGAGATCGTCCGAAGCAGCAGGTTTACGCTGGACTCAGATCGATCTAGATAAAAGGGTTATATTTTTACCGACAACAAAAAATAATGATCCAAGATGGGTTCCATTGACCAAAGAACTTACACTCGAACTATATAAGCTTAGGGAAATTAGTAATGGAAAGAATGAGGATTTAGTTTTTCTTAATGATGACCAGCTCAAAAATGACCGGTCAAAAGCAAGGCCAGGTTTAAAATTCAGAGAATCTTTTAATGCTGCAAAAAAAAGGGCAGGATTACTAGATATACATATGCATGACCTCCGCCATACAGCAGCTAGTCATTTAATTATGTCCGGTGTTGACATTCGCACCCTTGCCGACATTTTAGGCCACAGAACCTTGCAAATGGTACAGCGTTATACCCACCTCCTCCATGATCATAAACTTGCCGCAATAGATAAAATTGGCCTGCTTGGTCAACCACAGAAATAGCATTTTAAGATTAACCGTCTCTTTTTAAAATTTTCTTCTTTGACCTCTGAGCAACCTTCTTCACGGAAGCATATTCTTTCTCCACCAACTCCAGACGCCGCTCTATCTCTTCCAACCGGTTCTCGATCCTTCTGCTCTTCCTGTCTGTCTTAATCGCTTGATGAACGGTATCAATCAAGCTGGATACTGCCTGACCATAATCCGTTCCCGATTCGAGTATCCTTCGGACTTGTTCGGTCTTGCTTGAGATACCATTTCCAGAATTGTTTTCAATTTCGACATCGCTCCCTTCGGCGCCCTTCCCTTCTTCCGTCTTGACCAATCCCTCCTGGACGCGACGCCCGAAGACCAACATTTCCTCGTACAACATACCAAAGTGATCGGCAATTTTAAGCCGGATCTCCTCGGCCGCCGGTTTTCTCCCCTTGATCACCGCATTGAGATAGCCTCGATCAATGTTCTGGGCCACAGCAAGACGGACTTGAGCGCCTCTTCCCTCCTGGTAGAGCAAGAAATTCAAGGCGGCCCGGAACTGCTCAGCGATTGGGTTGTTCATGTCATAAACGATAGAGCATTTGCTCAAGAAATAAAAGCCGAGAATACGGCTAGGTCGAAAATATGAGGGGGTTGCATAATTATCGATATTGGCTTTTGGTGAAATCTCATGGCGCGAGCTTAATTTTGCTCGTTATTTTAGACTCATAGCGCAATCGCGTTTAAGGAAACCGTTGCCATGAAAACCTTCTGCTGCAAGGCTTGTCGAGGAACACGCCTAATCAATCCAAGGAATCCCAACCAACAATACTGCAACCGTGCCGACTGCCAGCGAGCAAGAAAAAGAGCATGGCAGCGAAAAAAAAGAGCCACGGATCCTCAATACCGAAAAAACCAAATCGATTGCCAGGAACGATGGCGGGAACAACATCCCGAATATTGGCAAGCATACCGGAAAAGTAAAAAAAAAACACCACCGACCCCTGATCCGTCCGTTGCAAAGATGGACGGGTTACCCCCATATTTCTTCGTCATTCCAGGAAAATGCATCCGCGTTTCTGTACCTGGAGAAAACATCAAGATGGACACGTTCCAGGCCACTATCGTCCCTGTTCCAGCCAGTTGCGACCCTGCAAAAGACGACATTATTGGAAAATTCGTGGCCTTTGTCTACTCTCTCGCGAAGGAAAACGGCCAGGTTCGAACCCCACCCAACTGTTCCCCATAGGAACAATTTCACATCAGCAGTCAGTCGCCAGCGTTGTCTTCTTTTGGGGCGATGTTTGCGTCGAAACTCGGTGAAAAAATGAGCACCTGCTCATCTCTTGAGCAATTGCTCAATTTATACAATAAAAACAATGCATTGTAGACATTTTTTTCTTGACTCAACCTAAAATTTCATCCAAATAGTTGACTATGAGTGCAACCAAAGAGCGGATCACCCACAAGCAGATTGCTTTAAAGGCGGAAATCTCGCCCGATTTTCTCAGCCATATCCTCCACGGAAGACGGCCTTGTCCGAAAGCGGTGGCGGTGCGCCTGGAAACCGTCACTGGGATCAGCAGAAACACCTGGATCTGGAGTACCTCTGAGGAGATGCGCAGGGCTATGGATCGATTCATGTATCCGCAAGGAGGTCAGTATGGACCTTGAAGCCAGGCTTACCGCCATTGAAGAGAAACAAAACCAGATCCTCAATCTGCTCGTGAGCAAAG
>JBFXII010000394.1:0-3237 GCA_050176095.1 Desulfomonilaceae bacterium | reverse complement strand
GTGGCCATAGTCCGATTCAGATATTATCAGACCCGCCAGAAATGCGCCTAAAGCGAGAGACAACCCCGTTTCTGAGGTAATCCAGGCGACACCCAGGCCGATGAAAACGACCCCGAGGAAGAATAGCTCACGATCCTTGAACTTGGCCACCTGATAAAGCGCGTTGGGCACAAACCACTTGGCGGCGGCCAGCACGATCACGAAGACTCCGACAACCTTGATAGCCAGCATGACAATCATTGAGGTCGTCCCACCGGCGCCACCAGCCAGAAGGGGAACGAGCAGGGTCATCGGAATAACCGCTATATCCTGGAAGATCAATATACCCAATGACATCCTTCCGTGAGGACTGGTGATGTCTCCTGTGCGCTGCAATATCTGGAGGACGATGGCAGTGCTGCTGAGTGAAACCAGTAAGCCGAAGAAGATTGCCTGGTTATATTCCAGTCCAAAAATCGCCCCCAGCCACATGCAGGCGAACATTGTCGCCAGAACCTGAACAGCTCCGCCGACTAACGCTATAGTCTTGATTTGAAGGAGGCTATCAATCGAAAATTCAAGTCCGATGGTGAACAACAGACATACTACACCGACCTCAGCGAACTGCTCGACCACATGGATTTCATTGAGCAAACGCAGTCCGTGGGGGCCGGAAATCACCCCTGTAAGCAAAAAGCCCACTATGGCCGGAATACCGAATCTGTTACAAAAATAGGAAACTCCGAGGGCGAGACCGCATATCGTTATAATGTCACTGAGTATTCTTGATTCCATTTAACCCGCTTACGAAAACCTATAGCCTTGTAAATTTCTGACAGTCCTTTTCAAATTGTTTAATGATCTGAACACTCAAAGAGGGTTTTACGCTTGGCAGCAATTCCAGAAAATCATTTGTGCCTATCTTGTAATCTTTTCCTTCGGCAAGTTCCTTTTCGAAGGCTTTTTGAGTAACTTTCCTGAACAGGTATTCTATATCTGCCGGAGTAAAAAACTCCAGGGCGCTCACCAATTTTGTCGTGTCAATGTCTCCATAATTGGTCTTGCTGAGATAGTATTCGAAAATTGTGGTTCTACCTTCCCTGTCTAATGCGCCCACCGGAATGATGAGATCAAATCGTCCAGGTCTAAGCAGGGCTGAGTCGAGTTGCTCGATGTAGTTTGTCGCGCATACCAGCAGGGTGTTTCCGGCCTGTTTCTTAAAGAGCGGCACCTGCTTGAGAAATTCATTGGTTATTGATTTGTCCACGCGTGAGGCCTGGTCACGGCTACCTGCGATCTCTTCGAATTCATCGATGAAAACGACGGCATTATCAACGGTTGCGGCTTTTTCCATCAATTGTTTGAGATTTTTGCCCAGTTTTTCCTGACCGTCCGACATCAAGTCACTTGGAGAGACTTCAATGTACCACCATCCGAGGACTCCGGCTATGGCCTTTACGAAATGAGTCTTTCCCGTCCCTGGAGGACCAAAGAAAATGATCGCTTTAGGGGGAGTAACGCCGTGTTTCCTTGCCAATTCGACCTCAGTCAAAGGCAAAATAATCATTTTATCGACTATTCGTTTTGGTGGCTGAGTTTCACTTATGGTGTCCCATATTGACCGATCAACAACCTCGGCCCCCAGCTCCTTGAGCAAACTCACGGTTTGCTCTTTCATCAACTCCTGTTGGATGGATTCAGTGTTTTCTATGAAATCCACACAGGCTACCTTGAAACCCACATCTCGGCCAAGCTTCTCGGACAAAATCCACTTGTGTTGAAGTATTTTCATCCAATACTCTGCGGCTAGCTCGGGCTCAAATTTCTGGCCTGCGTAGTTAAATATACGGGTTACACACTCTTCAGGACTGGGTACGTCAGCGACTATCTCCATCGTTCCTCCCGGAAAAAGAAAAAGGTCACCCTCGATTTGAGGATACCCCGGTTAAGAATTGCGTTTTTACAGACTGAGAAATTGCCTGTCAAGCCATGTCCGAGAAATGATTATGTTCTAATCATGTTATAACACAAAAAGAGCGCCCCAAAAGAGCCTAAAGTAATAGACATGGTGAGCCAGGGGATCTCAGCCTGTCAAAGTTCAATTAGACCTGTAGGGTTGTCAGAAGTTTCATTAGAGATTCCTGTAGTGCAGGATGCAGGTTAAACTTAAGGATTTGAGTGGTAAGCTATGGAACACGTAATGATTCAGGAAGTCGGGCCGCGAGATGGTCTCCAGAACCAAAAAGTCATATTGAGCGTCAAGCAGAGGGTGGAGTTCATAGAACTTCTAATAGGGGCGGGTCTAAAGCGCATTCAGGTCGGTTCGTTCGTGACTCCGAAATTGCTTCCGCAAATGGCTAATACTTCCGAAGTGCGGGGTAATCTTAATAAATATGGAAATGTCAGGCTAAGTGTGCTGGTTTTGAACGAAAAGGGCCTCGATTCAGCTATTCAGGCGGGTTCCAGGCATGTTGAAATGTTTGTGTCTGCTTCTGAAACTCACAGTCTCAAGAATACCGGAATGTCGGTGATTAAGGCTGTCGAGATAGCTCGAAGAGTCCTGGAGAAAGCCAAATCGGCTGGTATAAGCGTGTCCGCCGGAGTGATGTGCGCATTCGGGTGCGAATTTGAAGGCGCAATAGATCAGGAAGCTGTTGAAAGAATTATTTCAAATTTTTGCGAGTTCCATCCTGACGAAATATCTCTAGCGGATACCACTGGCCAGGGTCATCCCGAGCTTTTGGGAAAAATGATAACTCGAATATCAAGATTCGTCCCAACAGAACGCATTTCCTTGCATCTGCATGACACATACGGGGCCGCTGAAGCTAACGTGCTCAAGGGTTTGGAGTTGGGTGTCAGGATGTTCGATTCTTCTGTTGGCGCCTTAGGCGGTTGTCCATTCATACCCGGGGCGGCCGGAAATATTTCAACGGAGAGATTGGCGTCGTTGTTAGAAAATAGAGGTTATCTGTCAGGTATAGATGCTGACAGATTAGAACAGGCGCGTATTTTTATTTCGAGTGCCCTGAAGTCTGTCCAAGGATAAAATGCATTAAAATACTGCAAAAATTGTCATTCTTATGATAGAGTTAACACCATTATTGAAGAATGATCGATGGCATATTCATGACTCATGGCTCACTGACTTTGTTGTAAAGGCCTTTAACGCCTGCGAAAAAAATGGTACTAATTTTTGTCGTCTGGTAGGCAGCGTTTGAGGAGAAATACATGGCTCGAATATTAGTGGTCGATGAT
>JBFXII010000393.1:0-3259 GCA_050176095.1 Desulfomonilaceae bacterium | reverse complement strand
CACTCGAGAACAGAGCGATCAGAGGGTTATACGCGCCTGGAAGCACGTTCAAAATGGTTACAGCCATGGCTGGCTTGTCATATGGGGTCATTAGGCCCGAGACAACTTTCGACTGCGCTGGTGAACTCGAAGTTTCCAATCAGACGTATAGGTGTTGGAAACAGAAAGGTCATGGAAAGGTTTCCTTGCACAAGGCCTTGGTGGAATCTTGCGACGTCTTTTTCTACGAACTGGGGCTTCGTTTAGGTGCTGACAGAATCGCAAAACATGCCTCTTTATTCGGGTTTGGAACAGCTTCGGGAATTGAACTATCAAACGAACTACCCGGCCTGGTTCCCAATTCCGCATGGAAACAGAGAAGATATGGGACTCCAATAAAAGATGGAGATTCTGTAACGATGTCCATAGGTCAGGGGTATCTTCTTTCTACCCCCATCCAAATGGCCGTAATGATGGCGGCTGTAGCAAACAACGGAAAGGTGATGAAACCTTACCTGATCCAGAAAATTGTTTCAGCCGATGGACGATCCCTGTTTGAAAACCAACCCGTCCAGAAATGGGATACCTCATTTGATTACAAACACATACAACTTCTGCAGAAAGCCTTGAAAGACGTAGTAGAAGATAAGTCTGGGACTGGCCGGAAGAGTTTTATTCCAGGTCTTAGAGTACACGCCAAGACTGGAACCTCTCAGGTCATAACGGAAAAGGATAGAATCACTGAAATGGATCAGATCCCATATCACGAGAGAACACACGCTATGTTTGTGGCCTACGTGAATGACAGACCCCAGAAAATCGCTTTATCAGTAGTAGTAGAACACGGTGGAGGAGGTGGCGCTGTGGCGGCTCCTATAGCTAGAAAAATCCTTTGCAAGTATTACGACATTCCGGAATAGTACCAATGAAGGTCATGAAACAACTTTATTACCCACAATTTGAAGTCAACTCGATATGACAAAAACTTATGACTTATTTTGAGATCCACAACAAATTTGTAGTTTCGTTCGGTAGGCTGGAATGGTCCATTATATCAGCGTCAGTGATCCTGACCATGATTGGAATAGCTCTAATATACAGTGCTACGGCCAGTTTCGGAGCCCACGATAAGGCGTTCGTTGTCAAACAGATTGCATGGTTTAGTCTCGGAATAGTCGTGCTTGCGGCCCTATTAATTGTCGATTACAGAATTTTTGAAAAATATGCGTTTTGGATATATTTGGGCATAATCGTAGCATTGATCGTCGTGTGGTCCATAGGAAGGGTAACAGCTGGTTCGCGCAGGTGGATAGACCTAGGCCTTATGAGGTTTCAACCTTCAGAATTTGCTAAAGTGGCTGTAGTACTTGCATTGTCCAGGCTCTTGGGGGAAAAATTCGGTTCCGCCCCAATGGACCTTTCTGACTTGATAAAACCACTTGGAATAATCGTATTGCCCGTGGCGCTTGTGCTAGTTCAACCGGATTTGGGAACCGCTATCGTAATTTTTTTAATTGGAGTTTCGGTAGTGTTATTTGCTGGTCCCAGTAAACGCGTAGTGGCTTGGCTCTTTGCTGCAGGAATTTCGGTGATGGTTTGGACGTATTTCTTTAGCGGAAAGTTACTTCTCGATTATCAAAAGAAACGAATTGCAACATTTTTAAATCCTGATTATGACCCGTTAGGATCGGGCTATCATATTATTCAATCTCAGATAGCGATAGGATCCGGTGGGCTCACGGGGCAAGGTTTCCTGCAAGGCGCCCAAAATCAACTGATGTTCTTGCCAGTGAAACACACGGATTTTATTTTTACCATCCTGGCCGAGGAGTTCGGTTTTGTCGGATGTTTGCTTGTTCTAGGGCTTTTTGCTACTTACTTATTCCGTGGCCTGAGCATAGCCCAGAAGGCTAGAGACGGTTTTGGCTCTTTAGCAACTTTCGGATGCATTTCAATAATTTTTTGGCATGTTACCATAAATGTTGGCATGGTGATGGGACTACTGCCGGTTGTGGGTGTTCCTTTAAATTTCTTGAGTTATGGAGGAAGTTCTTTATTGGCGTCATTCACAATTACGGCGCTAGTAGCAAACGTAAGCATGCGACGCTTCAATTACCACAATTGAATTATGGCTATTCCAGGAGTTCACTCAAGAACCACATTAAACTGGAAACATGGTAAAAATATTATCAAAGATTACAATGTACAGATAAAATATTTTAAATTATTTGTTGAACCTCTCATTTTTATGTGTTAAGGACTGAGTAACCGGCTTTGGTAAGACATAGTTTTTGCCGGAATCCAGGAGGGAGCATGCTCCGATTTAGAAAAGCCAAAAATGACGCAGTAACAGGGTTCCTTGGAAGTCAAACAGAATTCACAGGAAAGCTTTCTTTCGAAGGGATAGTTCATCTAGATGGTCATTTTCAGGGCGAAATAATAAGCCGGGGAACTCTGGTTATAGGACCTGACTCAATCGTTGAGGCCGAAATTCATTCAAATGCCCTGAAAATTTCTGGGGAAGTTAGAGGCGATATCACCGCCACCGAGAAAATCGAACTTTTCCCCCCTGCAAAAGTTTTCGGAAACATCCGCACTCCGAGTTTAGTAGTCGAAGAAGGCGTCATCTTCGAAGGTATTTGCAGTATGAGTTCGTTTCAGCCAGAAATGCCCGAACTTGAGAGAAAAGAATCAGAAGTTACCGTCGATGACGATGAATCGGACGAAGGAATTTCTGCACAGGCATGGCCTGTAAGTTTTGATCAGGGTGATAATCTCACAAACCTTTCAGATGATGACACGGAGAACGAAACCTTACCCAAGCACGATCGCTGATTCTTGTCTTGAATTGGCTACTATACTAGAAAAATATCTTGACACCTTTATCCTGCGGTGTTACTAAAATAAGCCATTCACAGTCTAGGCCTTATTTATCCTTTTAAATAAAATTAGGTACTTAGAAGTCACGTGGAGGCGTGCTCAGATAGCTGTCACGCCGGCGGCTGTTTAACTTCTCGCATCGGGAGATCAAGCCAGTGATCAATTTAAATTTTACTATGTTGATTCAGTTGGTAAATTTCCTGGTCTTGCTACTTCTCTTAAATGCTCTGCTCTACAAGCCCATAATGGCCAAGATTAGGGAAAGGGAGGCTACGATCAAAAAAGATCGTGAAAAAGCCCTTGAGCTTGAAACTGAAGTTGCAAATCAGGAAGGAAAGCATCGCGATGCCTTGGTCCAAGCCAGGAGAACTGCGGCTGAAGAAAAAGCTTCTCTTTTAGC
>JBFXII010000392.1:0-3269 GCA_050176095.1 Desulfomonilaceae bacterium | reverse complement strand
ATTGTGATCTCGCATGTCGGTACACAGGTGTGGCGCCGATGGCCTGCATGAGCGGGGCTATGGCAGACTTTGTGGGACGGGATTTAATGCAACAATCGCCCGTATTGGTTGTTTCTAGTGGCGGCGACACCTTCGTGAGATCGACAATTCCCCTGGAAGTTCAAATTTACGCTAAGGGTTCTCCATTACACGAAAAACTTAAATTACAGTTGCCGGCGACCAAGAACATTTTTGGAATCTCGACTTATGTTCCTGGCAAGGGTATTCAGGCAGTAACGGTGCTGTCCAGGACAGCCAGCTGGGCCTCGTCGTTCGCTAAGGATCTTGGAGTAAGACTGGACTCCGGAGAATCACTCAAGTCAACCCTGAATCGTGCTGAAGCCTATTCCGACGTTGGGGCTGTCATCATTATTTCAGGATCTCAGGTAGTGTTCGGTGGCAGCCTGAACGTGAAATGCCTCAATGGCTCTGGCTCATAGGCGTCTGAATCGAAAGAGAACTTAAACATGAAAATAGGAGTTTTATCAGACACCCATTTACGCACTCCTGACAAAAGCCTCGATTACATTCTCGATGTAATATTCGCCGATACTGACATGATTCTTCACGCTGGCGACATAGTGACCAGAAGTGTCCTGATGCGTCTGGAGGAAAGAGGGGTTCTGGCTGTTTGCGGTAATATGGATGACTATGATGTTTATGACATGGCGCCCCAGACAAGGATAATTAACTGTGAATCCAAGAAAATCGCGTTGATCCACGGATGGGGATCAAAAGAAGGTCTGGCTGACAGGATAATAGATCGCTTTGCAGCTGATGCTCCGGACATAATCATTCATGGCCATTCCCATGTCCCCTTCTGGGGGGAAGTTAAGGGCGTGGCGCTTTTCAATCCGGGTTCGACCTCCAGAAATGTGTTCCCAAAAGGAAGAACCGTAGGGGTTCTAGAAATTTTTGACGGTTCTGTGGAAGCAAGCTTTATAGAACTTGATGTTTAGGCCTACAAAATATAAATTATACGATTCGGTGGCTAGGTCTACTATCCTGGTTTTTATACCTGATAATTACTGAAATTATGGATTGTCAATTATGGATCATATTTGGGCTCCCTGGAGGATAGACTACATACTCGGTAAAGAACGTGAACCCGGATGCATCTTTTGCGCTAAACCTCTAAGCTCGGAAGATGATGAAAATCTTATAGTTCACCGAGCTGCCGGCGCTTTTACGATGATGAACAAATATCCTTACAACAATGGACATGTGCTGGTCACGCCCTACAGACACGTTTCAGATATTTGTCTGTTGAGTCCGGAGGAAAATAGCCTTGTAATTCAGGAGGTCACACGTTCAATTGAGGCCTTGAGGAAGGTGATGAGCCCCGATGGTTTCAACATCGGCATTAATCTTGGCGTAGTAGCTGGGGCCGGAATCGCTGAACACGTTCATTATCATGTAGTGCCTAGATGGAATGGCGACACGAACATTATGCCGGTGTTGGCGGATGTAAGGGTTATTCCTCAACACCTAAGAGAAACCCGTCAAAAACTTGCCGAAGCATTTATGATGTTATTTGGTGATTTGTCAGGAAAGGAGCAGTCATGAGATTGTTAAAGAGGCTAATTGAACTGGCCTTTGTCATTTTGGTCATATCCCTGTTCATGAAAAACAAGGATATAGAACTTAGTATCAATTATTTCGGACTTAAAGAGCCAATCACAGTCGCTTTCTGGGAACTGGTCACTTTTTGTGTTTCTTTAGGAATCATAATAGCGGCAGTGGGCGATTTTATAACTCAATTGAAGTGGGTCGGTGAAAGACGAAGGATGATAAAAACCGATCAGGAACATTCAAATGAAGTTAAACGCCTGAACGACAAAATAAAATCCCTGGAAAAAGAAAATCAGGAAGTCCAACGAGAGCTGGAAGAAAAGAAAACAGAAATTGAAGACCTGAAAAAAAGTCTGGAGACCGCTCAGGCTGTTCCCGAGACTACGCAGGCTACACCTGCTTCTGAACAAAATTTGACGTAGAAAATTCGATAGCTTAAGAGATATTTTGAAGTCTTTGATATCCTATTGAAATCCTATTTTAATAGAAGGATGGCGTGAAGCGTCTTGTGATTGAATGGAAATATTAAGAGTTCGAGAAAAAATTTACCAGAAGTTCTCTTCCCCCTCCGTAGCCATCGGTAATTTCGATGGCGTTCATCTTGGTCATAGAGAAATAATTTCCAGAACGGTTAAATCAGCTCATGACAGAGCCAAAGAAGCCGTTGTCTACACATTTGACCCGCACCCTCGAACCGTTCTGAACAAGGCCCAAGACGTTCCACGAATTAACACCGAAACAGAACGGGAGCAAATTCTGGAGGCTCTTGGAATAGATGTTCTCATCCTGGCTGAATTCACCCCGGAGTATGCTAGCCAGACCCCGGACGAGTTCGTCGAGAATACACTGGTTGAGGAACTCGGAGTACGAAGTCTTTTCGTAGGTGAAAACTATCGTTTCGGCAAAGGCAGGGCCGGAAACGCTGCAATGCTTAAAAAGACTGGCCACACCTTGGGTTTTACCGTTCACATAGTGCCATCGGTAAAAGTGGACGGTGTGGTTGTTTCATCAAGCGGAATTAGAGATCTTCTCATAGCCGGAGAAATCCGTAAGGCCAATGAATTATTAGGGCGTTATTTCAAGATTGGTGGCAAAGTTATCCATGGTCATAATCGAGGTAAAAAACTAGGCTTTCCCACTGCCAATATCAAACCGGATCCCAAATTGCACCCACCCCACGGAGTCTATGCCGCCTATTGCGCACTCGATTCCCAACCAAACAGACTGATGCCAGCGGTCATGAACATAGGCTGGAACCCGACATTCAAAGACCGACGAGTTTCTTATGAAACACATATACTTGATTTTGATAGGGAAATATACGGTGAGCGCATCCAGGTGCACATCGTCGAACGTATCAGACCGGAAATGACATTCAGTGATATTGAAGAACTCAGGCGGCAGATTTCGAAAGATATTTCCGTGGCCGAAGAGATATTTGACAGGGAACCTTAAATTATTATCGATTTTTAATTATGAGCGCCTCTAAAAAAGCATCTAGAGGCGCCACAAAAGAAAAATTATTTGCCGAAGGCTTCCTTGGCCGCAGTCAAGGTGTTCTTCATCAGCATTGCGATGGTCATGGGGCCTACACCGCCCGGAACCGGCGTAACTGCAGCAGCCATTTCCTATACCGCAACAAAAGCTACGACGCCAAC
>JBFXII010000391.1:0-3279 GCA_050176095.1 Desulfomonilaceae bacterium | reverse complement strand
AATGGGTGGCTGGCCCAAAAAATCAATATCAAAAAAAATGATAGTGAGATAGCTTGTATTATGCGTTGAAATCTGTTCAAGACCGTATATTTCTTATGTTCAGCTTGCTCAAATCAGACTGTCCTAAGCCTCGCTCTGCTGCAATTTTTATGTGTTTTACCTGGTTCGGCTGAAATTTCTTGCCATACCAGGTTCCAAGAGCAACCATTTGTGCGTCTGCGGCCACCATGTCAGTTGACGCGACGACCAGATTCAGAGGTATAACTTCTCCAGGACCTCCAGGGCCACCTGAGCCTAATATCCGTGTCCCATCAATAACTACAAGGTTCGGTTTTAAAATGGTAACCATGTCAACAATCGACTCATGGAGATCATATCGGCCATGAAAAGACATGCGATCGTAGATAAGTCCCATCATTCCTTTCATCGACAGACTTACACCGGAAGAACCGTGAGATTTCCCAACAGGAACAGCAATCAACACATCTGCATCCAAGACCTCAGACGCGACCTCCATCGATTTCAGTTGTCGGCCATTAGGAACCTTCACTTCCTTAAATAACCTTTGCGCCTTGATATAATTTACACTAGTCTTAGGGATGTCTTTACAATATTCGGGAATTCGAGACATTCTAAGACAGTCTTCAGGCGTTCTTAAGGTATTGTCAAGAATTGAAATTTTCGATGCGCCTGCCTGCTCGCACATCCTGGCTACTTCCATGACTACTTCTGGATGGGTATTGGAAGCTGATTCCGGAGGGCTGGAAAAACTCATGTTGGGTTTGATGACAACTTTAGAGCCCTGTTTTACGAATCTTGCCATGCCACCCAAGCCATCAACAGCTGCCCTTGTTATCTCAGAGGGATTGGTTCCATAAGATACAATTACGTCGGGATACTCCGCCGCATGCGCGTCTGTTGTGTTGAGAAAATTCAAGGACCCAGTGGCTACTGCAGCGCTTGTTATTAAAGTAGTTCTTAAAAATTCCCGCCTACTCTGGTCTTCAATCATGGTTTAAAGCCTCCCGGGGTGATCAATTTAATGCCTACATATTTTCATGCCGACTCCTGGGATTGTCAATATGTTGCGAAATCCGAGAAAAAAGGCAAAAAGTTATTGACATTATTATTCCGAGATTATATCAAAACGCCCAAAAGGCTTTAGTTCTTTACATATTTTTTGGTAACGAATTAGAAAGTTTGATCATAGAGCTTTAAGATGTACTTATGTCTACTATAAACAAAACAATATATCGAGAAGCTATGCGCGGCCGTCAGATTGAAAATCTAGGCTTGGAAAACAAGAACGCATATATAGAAAAAACCTCTTCGTTCAATCGTATTTTCGCAAGAGGAATGGAGTTGAGTGTAGCTTTTTTGCTTGCTCTTGGAGTGTTGTCTTTACTGTCATTTCTCTCTGTTAGACCCATGCTGAACGAGGCCCGCGGAGAAGCGGGAGTGAATTGGGACAAATTTGTGAAGGTTGCTCGCGAAAGAAATGAACTCATTCCAGGATTAGTGGAATCCATCAAGTCGGCAAGTCCAGGGCAGGCTAAACTCGCCGCCAAACTTTTCGAAGAGCGTTCTGTTCTTAACCGCTCGAACGATCCCAAGGAGATCATTGCCTCCGTAGATGAAATGGATCGCCAACTAACGAGAATCGAAAAACTTGCCCGATCATCAACTGAAATAAACTCATATCTTCCTTTTATCCAAACCTGGAAAAAAATCTCAACGATAAATTCCGATATGAGGTCTAAACGAATTTTATACAATCAAACTGCCAGACGTTATAATGACCTTATGGCGCCTTTCCCGCAAAATATTTTGACGTCCATTTTCGGTTTCGTTCCTCTCCAGTATTATCCTCTTGGGAATCAAACAGACGAATCTTGAGAATTCTAGGTTATGAAGGAATTTCCTTTCCAAGGATTTTTTGAAACAGGGTTTTCAGGCTAGATTTAATGCAGTTCTGAATTGTTGGGGATTTCTTCTTCGCTAACTTTTCGTATCGAACCCTTGCTAAAAACAAAGCTTGCGAGGACAAGTCTATCTTTCTTGTTAGGATGCAAATACCTGACGCTAAATCCAGGCTTGCTCTCATAATGGTAATCAGTAATCGGTAGAATGCCATCCAATCTCAGTTGCCAGGTTATAATTCTTCTCTTGAGTTTGGAAGACCAACTCATGAAGTAGAGCCTGGTGTAATCACATCCTGCATCTTTGCCTATTGGAGCATAAGCCACAATGAAATTGTTTTTTATCCCTCTATCTGGATCATCTGTGGAATTTACAGTGCGCCAGGCTATCATGCGCATGAAGGGAACTGCTCTGGCTATGTCGTCAGGAGGCGTGAGCTTCATATTGTGGGTGTAAATATAACCGACACGTCCGTCCTCGATTTTGACCTTGTACCAGACATCCTTTCTCACGTCTTCAGAGTTCTCGTCCAATGCCCCGACGTCTTCAAGTGAAGCATTTTGATCTAAACCAGTTTTACCCCTCGTCACACTCTTGTCAAGGGGGCTCGTTTTCCGAAGAGTCACAACTCGTTCGTAAACCTCGAGTTTTTTACCCGGTGGTAATGTCTCAACCACCTCGTGATGTCTCCCCGGAGACAGGCGGAAATTGGCCTTCGTCTTAGTCACCGCCTCGGCTTGTATTGGCAATCCCTCTATGGATAGCCTAAGTTCCTGAGTTTTATGAATTATGTCTTCTCCGCCTACCGCGCGTTGTTCAATGTAGCCCTCGCGGCCGTCGCGAGTTCGAGCCCTGAACATGTCCCCAACCTTGTCAATGAGATGAACTGGGGTTTCCGCAGGAAGTCTCCTAATGATTTCCGAGTTCGGATTGGCAGTCTGATACAGAGAGGTGGTACGAATAGTCATACCGTCCTTGGGTGTGAATTGACTCTTTTTCTTCAGAATTGTTGACTGGGCCTTCAGAATGAGCTCTCTCTTTATGGTATCAATCTCTTGACACCCGCACAATGATACGACAAGAAAAATCAAGATCAGCCTGAAAGCAGGATTGTAGCTTTTAATCAGTTTTTGTGATCTATATTGAGTGTTAATGGACAACTTTATCCTCATTTAGGAATTAGTCTATTACGTTTTCGTTAAAAAATCAAGATCTACTCAGGTATTAGGGCCTAAACCTTAGGTGAAAGTATATGTTTGAATCGAGAGCGATGATCCTAGGTATGTAACCCATCAATAACATAAAAGTAAGTTTGACGACGTGTTTTATGGACGAATTACTGACAAAACTGAATGGACA
>JBFXII010000390.1:0-3285 GCA_050176095.1 Desulfomonilaceae bacterium | reverse complement strand
CAAATGTGAGCCCCCGGGACAAAAGATGCGGCTGTCGCCTTATACTACGGGAGAAAGCTCCGGGCTTCGCCCTGCGCTTGTCCCCCATAGTTCGTAAAAAGAGGACATTTTAATTTGTTGCCAACAGCAATGATTCTTGGAATGTTACAATGCGGCAGGCTATGAGGGCGAGAGCATAAATGAAAAATGACGACCTGTCCAAACTGAAGATACGAAGTGACCAAAAATGGAATCAAGGAGCCCTGGTGAAAAGTCGTTTTTTCACTGGAGCTATAATTGCCGGAATACTAGTGACGGTTATCTTTCTCATTCTTTGGAGCGGACTGTTACAAAGCCCAATTGAAGTGAGCGTCGCAAAAGTGACAATGACTTTTCCATCCAAGGCCCTGACCATTCTGAATGCCAGCGGTTACGTTGTGGCCCAGCGAAAAGCCGCCGTATCATCTAAGGCTACAGGCAGGCTGGAGAAATTGTATGTCGAGGAGGGTAAAAGGGTCAAACAAGGAGACACTATCGCTCAATTAGAAAACCGAGATCTCAAAGCCGCTTTGGAGGAGGCGGCTGCAACTTTGAGGGTAGCCAAAGCGAACCTGAAAAACGCCACCGCGGAACTTGATGACGCCACCTTGAATTATAATCGTCAAACCTCTTTAAGAGAGTCTGGTTCAGTATCGGTTCAGGCCGTTGACTCAGCGGAAGCGCGATACAAGAAAGCCGGCGCCGCCGAAACATCAGCAAGGTTTAGTGTGGAAAAGGCCGAGGCTTCTGTAAAAGTGGCCGAAGTTAACCTTGAACAATCGTACATTTTAGCACCTTTTGACGGAGTAATTCTGACAAAGAGCGCTGAGGAGGGAGAAGTTGTTGCCCCCATGGGCGCTTCCCTCAACGCAAAAGCTTCTGTTGTGACAATGGCTGATATGCAATCACTAATGGTCGAAGTGGATGTTTCTGAATCGAGCTTGGAAAAAGTGAGGCTAGGAGCGCCTGCCGAAATTAGGTTGGATGCCTTTCCGAATGACAGATTTCCAGGAAAAGTTCACATGATAGTCCCTACCGCCGATAGATCAAAAGCAACGGTTTTGACCAAAGTTAAATTCGACGATCTTGATGACAAAGTTTTGCCAGAGATGAGCGCTAAAGTTGCATTCCTGTCGAGATCCCTGACAAGGGAAGAAAATGTCTCGTTTTTGGGTGTTCCAAGCGCTGCTATAAGAATAGAACAAGCAAAGAATTACGTCTTCAAAGTCGAAGACACAATTATTCGGCAGACCGAAATTGGTGTTGGTCGGAAGTGGGATGAAACTTTTGAAGTGTTGTCAGGACTAAAAGACGGTGATTTGGTGGTCATCAAATTGGTTGAACAGTTGAAAGATGGAGCCAAAGTTAAGGTAAAGGAATGATGGCTTCCTACAGTAAACCAATAGTTTTGGTCAAGAATCTTTCGAAATCATATAGGCGAGGGGCCCAGAATATTCCTGTTCTTGGGGACATCTCAATAGAGGTTGACAGTGGAGAATTCCTTTCGCTGATGGGACCTTCCGGTTCGGGAAAAACTACGCTTCTCAATTTAATAGCGGGAATTGACATCGCTGATGAGGGAATTCTAGAAATCGGAGGCGTCAATATTTCCAATCTTAACGAAGCTCAGTTGAGCAAGTGGAGATCAACTCATGTCGGATTTATTTTCCAGTTTTATAATCTCATTCCAGTGTTGAATGCCCTTGAGAATGTTCAGCTTCCACTCCTGCTAACATCTCTGGAGAGGAGGGAAAGAAAGGAACATGCAAAATCAGCTCTTGAAGCGGTCGGCCTGTCAGACCGAATGGACCATTATCCTTCTCAACTTTCAGGAGGTCAACAACAGCGGGTAGCGATTGCCAGAGCAATAGTTACGGATCCAATAATTCTGGTTGCTGACGAACCCACAGGCGATCTGGATAAAAAATCAGCCACTGAGGTCCTTGATTTGCTTCAACAACTAAATGAATTGTTTGAAAAAACGATTATTATGGTGACCCATGATCCGAGGGCCGCTCAAAGATCCAAGCGTATATTGTACTTGGACAAAGGCGTGCTTGCTGATTCATTAGACCTTGAATTTTGATCCGTTCAAACCTTTTCTTACTCAAACAGGCTGTTTCCCAAAAATAATTCCGTTGACCTAATTGAAGCCACAAGTTGGTAATTTATCCTTGGTAAAATTCCTGAATCATAGCAATCACGTGTTGTTTCTGGTCTATGGTCAATTCAGGGTAAATTGGTAGAGCCAGAACCTCTCCTGCCGCTGCTTCACTGATGGGGAGAGAACCCTCTTCCATCTTTTCGCTTCCGAGGCACTCCTGAAGATGCATAGGTCTAGGATAATATATTTCCGTTATAATTCTCTTGGATTGAAGAAAATTCTTTAATGAATCTCTGTTCTTGGCCCTGATGACGTATTGATTGAAAACGTGTCGCTCAAAGACTATCCTGGGAGGGGTTATGTACTTCGGAGACAACCCCGTCTCTTCGAACCTTTTAGAATAATAAAGGGCGTTGATGCGCCGTTTTTCGGTCCAAGTATCAAGACGCCTCAGTTTAATCCTTAGAATGGCAGCCTGTAGAGCATCCAACCTGAAATTGGCGCCCAATATGTCATGGAAATATTTGGTTTTTGATCCTTGATTTCTGATCTGCCTTAATAATTCCGCCATAGAAGAATCGTTTGTAGTTATTATACCACCGTCTCCAAATGAGCCTAAATTCTTCGATGGGAAAAACGAAAAGCATCCTAGATTACCAATTCCACCAGATCTTACTCCTTTATACTCGCTTCCAATCGCCTGGGCCGCATCCTCTATTACCGGTATCTCATGTTTTTTAGCTATGTCGATAATCGGATCCATGTCAGCGCATTGACCAAAGAGATGTACAGGTAGAATGGCTTTCGTTTTTGAAGAAATTGCTCTGGCAATTTTGCGGGTGTCAATGTTGAAAGTATCTTTATCAATGTCTACGAAAACTGGACTAGCGCCCAACCTCAAAATACTCCCCACTGTTGCAAAAAAAGTAAAAGGGGTGGTAATGACCTCATCTCCACATCCAATTTTCAAAGCCATCAGACAGGCTAGCAAGGCGTCGGTTCCTGAAGAGACTCCCACGGCATATTTAGTCCCACAATATTCGGCGATTTCCTGCTCTAAGCTCTCAACCTCCGGGCCCAGTATAAAATACTGGCTTTCCATAACCCTTTCTACGACTGGCATTATTTCATGCCTAATCGATTGGTACTGAGCTTTCAGATCC
>JBFXII010000389.1:0-3302 GCA_050176095.1 Desulfomonilaceae bacterium | reverse complement strand
TGTACGCCATAATTCAAACCGGCGGGAAGCAATATAAAGTTTGTCCCGGAGACCAGCTAAAGGTTGAAAAGATCAAGGGAGAGCCTGGAGACAAAGTAGAACTTGGTCAAATTCTGGCGGTCATTGAACCGGATAATGTTAGGCTTGGATCTCCCATTGTTGAGGATGTATCAGTCAACGCCACACTTATCAAAACGGCGCGTGACAGAAAGATCATAGTCTTCAAGAAGAAACGCCGTCATGGTTACCATAAGAAACAGGGCCATAGACAGTGGTATTCACTTTTAAGGATAGATTCTATATCGACAACCGGACCACACAACGTAGCGGTCGCGACCGAAGCGTAAATAAGGAGGTATAACCATGGCTCACAAAAAAGCGGGAGGAAGTTCCAGGAATGGAAGGGACAGCCCAGGCCAGAGGTTAGGCGTAAAACGCTTTGGAGGCCAAATTGTTAAAGCCGGCAATATTCTTGTTCGTCAAAAAGGAACCAAAATACATCCGGGCGAAAACGTCGGCCTAGGAAAGGACTATACACTCTTCGCTTTAATTGATGGTGTGGTTCAATACCAGGTCAAAGACCGAGGCCGTAAAAAAGTGGCGGTAATGCCTGTTAACAATTAAGTCCCCATCAGACCCTTTTTGGTAAGGGTCTCTCCATAACCGTCGGAATAGGGGTAGGCCTATCAGCCTCCTCTACCCGGCCGGCCAAAAAGCACACAATTGAAATTCGTAGATCAAGCGCGTATTAGAGTCATTTCTGGAAAGGGCGGGAACGGCTGCCTCAGTTTTCGCCGAGAAGCCTTCGTTCCTAAAGGTGGGCCTGATGGAGGGGATGGCGGTAAAGGAGGGGATGTCCTTCTATTTGCTGACCCTATGATGACAACATTGCTCGACTGTCAATATCAGCAACTTTACCGTGCAAAAAACGGAGCGTCCGGATCAGGTTCAAATAAAACAGGCAAAAGCGCTCCAAACTTAATTGTAAAAGTTCCGGTGGGAACTCTCGTATATGACGTGGAAACTGAAGAACTTCTCTGTGACCTTGACTCTCCTGAAATGACCTATCTTCTGGCTAGAGGAGGAGACGGTGGTCGCGGCAATGCAAGATTTGCCACTCCAAGAAACCGGGCGCCGCGTCGAGTAGAAGATGGTCGTCCTGGTGAAGAAAAAATTGTCAGACTGGAATTAAAACTCATTGCTGACGTTGGATTGGTGGGACTGCCCAATAGCGGAAAGTCCACTTTAATATCTAGAGTCAGCAACGCTCGTCCAGAAATTGCAGACTATCCTTTTACAACGAAAGTCCCCGGGCTTGGAGTCGTGAGACCGCCAAACGGCAAGGATTTCGTTATGGCCGATATTCCAGGATTAATAAAAGGAGCTTCTCAAGGAGCGGGAATGGGGGACCGCTTCCTGAGACATGTCGAGCGCACAAAATTGCTGCTACATCTTATTGATCCTTCCCCATCTATGGAACCTGGCGCCTTGGAACGTTTCAAGATAATCATGAACGAACTCGAATCTTATGGCGCAAATCTCATGCACAGAGAAATGTTTGCAGTCATCACAAAACTGGATGTGACAGAAAATGTACCCGCTGCCAATGATCTTAAGATTTTTATAGAAAAACTTGGTTTACCTGTGTTCTGCATCTCCGCCGTTACAGGAATGGGCGTGAGAGACCTGATCCTCGCTGTTTCAGAAAGACTCAGAAAGATTTGAGAATCCCGTTTCATCGTGAGTAGACCCCTATGGATAGTTTATTTGTGCGTTTGAACATATTAACTCATGTGAGAAGAGTAGTGGTTAAACTTGGATCGAGTGTCGTAACCACAGAGAATGGGTTGGACCGGAAGATGATTAGAGATCTTGCTGACGACATCCATTCCATGAGGGATATGGGCAAAGAATTCATAATTGTCTCATCAGGGGCTGTAGCGGCAGGCGTCAAGAGATTAGGCATGAAAGAGGGAGCTAGAACTATTCCTCAAAAGCAAGCAGCCGCGGCCGTAGGTCAGAGTAGATTGATGTCAGCCTATGATGAAGCATTTGGGCGCTATGGCATACGTGTTGCGCAGATGTTGCTCACGCGTGATGACTTGACTCATAGACAGCGATATCTCAATGCCCGTAACACGCTCATGACTTTGCTG
Source organism: Desulfomonilaceae bacterium (assembly GCA_050176095.1). Taxonomy (GTDB): domain Bacteria; phylum Desulfobacterota; class Desulfomonilia; order Desulfomonilales; family Desulfomonilaceae; genus CAITZA01. Next base: position 1,146 of record JBFXII010000389.1, on the reverse strand, counting down.
TCATGGGGGGTAATCCCAATAATTAATGAGAATGACACAGTTGTAGTGGACGAAATAAAATTGGGAGACAATGACAATCTTTCTGCATTGGTCGCTGTGTTGGCAAGCGCTGATCTGCTACTTACGCTGACGGATATTGAAGGCCTCATGGATTGTGATCCTAGAGTGAATTGCAACGCGTGTCTTATTCCTGTGGTAGAAACTATAACGCCAGAGCTTAAGCATCTTGCTGGAGGAACATCTTCGAGGGTAGGACGCGGTGGAATGGCTTCTAAACTGGAGGCCGCCTCAAAAGCTCAAATGTCCGGTGTGCCGATGATCATTACTAGAGGCAAAGTAGAAAATGTGGTCCGAAAGGCTCTTTCCGGAGAATCATGCGGGACGCTGATACTCCCCGCCAAAGAAAAAATATCAGCACGAAAGAGTTGGATACGCTACAATCTTAGACCCGAAGGAGCCGTGAAGATAGACAAAGGAGCTGCCCAAGCTATAATTCATTTTGGAAAAAGCCTATTGCCTATTGGCATAGTAGATGTAGAAGGTAGCTTCGATGATGGGGCCGCTGTAGATGTGATGGATCAAAAAAATACTAAGATAGCGGTTGGATTGGTAAACTACTCGTCAGATGAAATGAAGCGAATACTCGGAAGACAGACCGCCGAGATTGATTGGATTCTCGGCTATAGAAGGTATGACGAAGCTATCCATGCCGACAACCTTGTCATACTCTGAAACCAAGCTTCTGAGTTGACGAATGGAGTGAGCCTTTAAAAGGCTAGCTGCGGTAAAAGTTTCTACAAAATGATATTGATCTCTTGACACTATAATATTAGCATGTTAAATTTAAAAGATGCCGCGGGGTGGAGCAGCCAGGTAGCTCGTTGGGCTCATAACCCAAAGGTCGGAGGTTCAAATCCTCCCCCCGCTACCAATAAAAACAAATCAGGCTACAGTCATAATCGACTGTGGCCTTTTTTATTGCCCATTGTTCCCATTTTGGCTTCTGTCTTGGTAAGTCTGATCTCAAATGTGAAACAACAAATTAGAAAACTGGCGTTGGTAATCGGGCAACGTCATTTACCCCATCATTTACACTAGCATGAACAATTCAGGCAGATGTTCACTTTTTGCAGTAGGAACAATTTA
>JBFXII010000388.1:0-3330 GCA_050176095.1 Desulfomonilaceae bacterium | reverse complement strand
ATATGTTAATACCCTTGTAGCCCTGTCACATGGCGCACGAAAATGGTTGATGGTCAGTAGATCTGTCTGGCAAGGAGTGTTTTTCTCAATTTTGTCTATTCCTGTATTGCTGGCCTGTATACCGTTGGGGACACTAGTATTGGATTTGACCGGGCACGAGCCAACGATTCTAGAATTGGAGAAAGACTATTTTTTCATACTGATGCTTGGTGGTCTTACTTTGCCTTTAGGCGCCTCTTTTTCGTCTTTTTTTTCGGGGCGCGGTCAAACATCCATAGTTCTTTTGGGTAATCTTTGCGGCAACATTTTCAACATTGTGATGGACTACATTTTAATATTCGGGAAATTCGGTTTTCCGGAGCTTGGAATTCAAGGGGCGGCTATAGCGACATCATTGTCCAATTTGATTCCATTAGCCATCTGGTTCTTTTTGTTTTTATCGAAGCGTTATCAAATTCCATACAAAACCCGTAAACATATTGTGTGGGACAAGAAGCTATTCTTGACACTGATGAAGTTTGGTATTCCGTCAGGCGCTCAATTTATTCTGGATATAGGATCTTTTACTGCATTTGTGCTTATAGTCGGAAAACTCGGTGTCACGGATCTAGCTATTACAAACATTGCCCTGAGCATTGAATCGCTCAGTTTTTTACCGATGGTTGGCATATCAATAGCAACTGCGACCCTGGTAGGGGAGTATATCGGACAAAGACGGCTTGATATTGCTCAAAAGAGTGTTAATTCTGCGCTTATTCTTTCAATAACTTATTCCGGTATACTTTCGGTATTGTTTTTAGTAATTCCCGAACAGCTTCTCAGATTATTTATTAATGAATCTACTGCTGGGCTGGCCTGTGAGGAATTTTTCACTCGAGGATGCTTTGTGGTGCGCCTGATAGGTCTATACACCGTTTTTGACACGATCTTCATTGTTTATACTGGAGCGCTCAAGGGGGCAGGTGATACAAAATTTGCCATGTGGGCCCAGATTGTTTTGGCCTGGATATTTTTTGTTCCACCGGTTTACTTTATGATCATTTATTACGGTCTAGGACTCTATGCGGCCTGGATCTGGTTGCTGATATACATTGTAATATTGGCTGTGATTTTTCATTTCCGTTTCAGATCGGGACATTGGAAAAGCATCAAGATAATTGGTTGAATTGAGGTCGAACGGTTTTAGAATAAGACACTGTAATGATTCAGGTTAGCAAGCAGCTCAAGAGGCCGTCGCCTGGTTTTGATTTTACGGGGCCGGAAAATTACATGAAGTTCTTTCTTGACGTGAGCCCCGAAATGTGACTATGTTTTTCTGTTTATAGGTTTTACTTTTATTAATGCCCAAAGGAGGAATCACGATGGGGCTTCGAAACTATCTGTTCTCTTCCGAATCCGTGACGGAAGGCCATCCCGACAAAGTCGCAGATAGAATTTCCGATTCAATTTTGGATGCTATGCTAGAGCAAGACCCGAAGTCGAGGGTTGCTTGTGAAACCCTTGTTACGACGGGAGTTGTTTTAGTAGCCGGCGAAGTTACTTCGAAGGCCATTGTTGACATTCCTAATATAGCAAGAAATGCCGTTCGAGACATTGGTTACACCGATGGCGCGATGGGATTCGATTGTGACACGTGCGCTGTAATGGTGACATTGGATAAGCAATCTCCTGACATTTCCATGGGAGTTACGGCCGGTGAAGGGCTTTTTACGGAGCAAGGCGCCGGTGACCAGGGGTTAATGTTTGGTTTTGCATGTAATGAAACACCTGAATTCATGCCGATGGCAATCAGTTTCGCACATAAACTTACTGCCCGCTTAGCTGAAGCACGTAAGAAAGGTGATTTGGGTTTTCTCAGGCCAGATGGAAAATCTCAGGTCACTATTAGTTACGAGGACGGCAGACCTAAAGAGGTTCACACGGTTGTCATAGCTGCTCAACATGAGCCTGACGTAACCTATGCCCAGATCAAAGAGGGAATCATTGAAGAAGTTGTAAAAAAAGCCATCCCCAATGAATTTCTGACAAATGATACAAAATATCTGATCAACGCCACCGGTCGGTTTGTTGTAGGTGGTCCACTGGGGGACTGTGGTCTGACAGGCCGCAAGATCATTGTTGACACATATGGGGGATATGGCGCTCATGGTGGCGGAGCGTTCTCGGGCAAGGATCCTTCGAAGGTTGACAGATCCGCATGCTACATGGCCAGACACGTGGCGAAAAACGTTTGCGCAGCAGGCTTGGCGGAGAAATGTATTGTTCAGGTCGCATACGCAATTGGATATCCCGAACCTGTGTCCTTGATGGTCGATACTTATGGCACGGGTAGGATTGACGATATGAAACTTTCCCAAATCGTTAATGAGCTATTTAGCTTTAAGCCTGCTCAGATCATATCTTACCTTGATCTGTTGAGGCCAATTTACAAAAAGACGGCGGCTAATGGTCATTTTGGCCGGAATGACCCAGATTTTACCTGGGAAAGCATTCATAGAGCGGATGACCTTAAACAGGCCGCTGGTCTTTAGGCGATTGAAAAAGAGGCGCCATTAACTTTGACAGTTGTCATAAAAGGCCTGATAGGCCGTGATGATTTATTTTTAAGGAGATTCGATGAATTACGACGTTAAGGACATGTCTCTGGCTGAAGCTGGTAAGCTTAGGATAGAGTGGGCTGAGCGTAGTATGCCGGTCCTAAAAATGATACGTGACAGGTTTGCCAAAGAGCGGCCTTTGGCTGGAATAAAGCTTGCCGCGTGTTTGCACGTGACTACTGAAACGGCGGCTTTGGTGAGAACATTGGCTGCTGGGGGGGCTGACGTCTACCTGTGCGCGTCAAACCCATTATCTACTCAAGACGATGTTGCGGCAGCTCTGGTGAGCGAGGGTTATCATGTTTATTCGATAAAAGGCGAAGATACTGAAACCTACTATAAGCATATTAACGCATGTTTGGATCCATGCCCACATATAACAATGGATGATGGCGCCGATTTGGTGAGCACGATACATTCCCAGCGGCAAAATCTAGTTGAAAATATTTTGGGCGGAACTGAGGAAACTACCACAGGTGTGATTAGGCTCAAGAGCATGGCTCAAAAGGGAGTGCTACTGTTTCCAGTCATAGCGGTAAATGACTCAAACACCAAGCATTTCTTTGACAATCGTTATGGAACAGGGCAGAGCACCATCGATGGCATTTTACGAGCCACCAACCGTTTGATGGCAGGTAGTTGTTTTGTTGTAAGTGGTTATGGTTGGTGTGGTCGTGGCTTGGCGACACGCGCGTCGGGTATGGGCGCTCGAGTCATAGTAACGGAGATAGAC
>JBFXII010000387.1:0-3348 GCA_050176095.1 Desulfomonilaceae bacterium | reverse complement strand
CATCAAGTCCCCTAAATGTAACCTTTTTGTTTCTTTTTCTTAACTGAATTATCATTTTTAGCAGCATACAGGCGCCTAGGCCGTTAATCCTGGCTACTTTCGAGAAATCTAATGCGACTTCTTTGACATTTGAGGAACATGTCTTGTCATGCAATGTGATGATAGAGTTTTCATCCTGATCCATTATCGATTCAGGCATTTCGAGGACAAAAACCCCATGCGCGTCCATGGATGATGTCAAATTCATTGAAGAGGCCGCTCCAAGATCGGAATGCGTTACTATATTCATTGTGGAGAAGATTGGAACGCCTGATTCGGGCTCAATTTCAGCCAATCGATCCCGGGCAGTGATCAGGCGGTTCTTGAATCCGGGAAGAGCCCAAAGCCCGAAGCGAATGAAAAGATTTGAAGACATCTTGTCCAGGAAGGCCAACTGGCTTGCTCTTCCAACAAGAGCCTGCGCATAAGTGGGGTAAGCGTGAGTAATGAATTGGCCTCGGTAAAGCGGTTTCTTGAACGCCCTGATTATCTGCGCTTCGTGAATTACCTCAGCGGCTGCCTCACCAAGGATGTGAGCGCCAACTAGCCGGCCACGTCCGTCAATAAGGAATTTGGCGGCTCCAACATTCGTTCCGTCTATTAAGGCTCGCCTCATATTAGAGTAGTCAAATCTGTAAACTCCGAGCTTGTGTCCATATTTTTGATGAGCCTGTTCTTCGGTGAGCCCAAAAAAGGCCAGGGGTGGTTCGGTAAAAATGATGTTGATGTTGTTGTCATAGTTCACGTTCAATTTTAAGGGTGAGAACATATTGCTTGCTGCTGTTATACCCTGGTATTCAGCCATTGACGCCAACTGGTACGGACCCACTATGTCACCGCACGCATAAATGTTCGGGGCCGTCGTCCTGAGCTTTCTGTCTGTGACAACACCACGGTTATTTGACGCCACACCAGCTTTATCCAGGGACAATTCCTCGAAATCGGGCCGCCTTCCTATAGCGACAAGAACTCTGTCGGCTTCGATACTATGAATCTTTCCATCCTTTAATTCATAATCCAAAACGGTCTTTTTCCCGTTTCGGCCAAGTCTAACGGCCTTGGCTCCTGAAAGTATGTCAATCCCGTCCTTCTTCAGTATGTTCAGTAGATGGTTTACGAGTTCCCTGTCAGCCATCGGCAAGAGCTTATCCGACATTTCGACAACCGTTGTTTTAATGCCGATTCTACCCAGGGCCGAGGCATATTCAAGTCCGTCTACACCGCCCCCAAGTATTATTAGCGAATCAGGTAGACGATCGAGTTCATAAAGGTTCTCGTTAGTGAGATAGTCCACTTCGGACAATCCAGGAATAGGTGGAATCACAGGCCTTGTTCCAGTAGCAATAATGAAATGCTCTGCAGAGAGAACTTTCCCATCCAGCTGTATATGATGACTGTCCACAAACGAGGCGCTCCCCATTAACACCCGTATTCCTATACTCTCAAAGGTCTCGGGCAGATCCTTCTCGTATGCCTTTTGAACAATCGACCGGATGTGTGGAAGGATTTTGACCTTGTCGAAACCAATCTTGTCGTTCTTTAAAAGACCTAGCTCCTTCAGGTGAGAAATGTCCCGGCTCAAATGCCCCAAACGGACTAACGCCTTGCTTGGGATACAAGTCAAATTGGTGCAGTTACCCCCAACTTTGCGTTTTTCGACTATGCCCACACTCTTACCAATGCCATTAGCTGTCACAGCGGACACAAATCCCGCTATCCCAGCCCCTATAACAATTAGATCATATTCATATTTTGCCGACATGAGGATTCTCCACGTAAAATTCTTTAAAGACAGCCTGAAGTCTTGAAGCAGTTAATTTTACTAAGGCGATACGGATTAATTAGTATAAATATTCGTAATCATACTACAAACTAAAATTGATTAAAAGTTATAATTTATAAAATAAGCCAATCTTATTAATATTTTTAATCTGTTGAATATTGAGATGTTCTTAAAAGCTTTCGGTCAAGAAGACTGATTAATGAATTGATGATTGTTTTCCCTGAAAGTAATGGACCCATGGATGCATAATGTAATGACGGAACCTCTGGTTAAAGTCCTGATAAAATTCTCACTCGAACTCCCATAGGAAAAAACTATTTGATTTATCGGTAATCGATATGTAAATTTATAAAAGTTATGATGTCGATCAAGGGTTTGAGTGCGCAAACAATGATCCCGCGTATTGTGTGTCCAAATTTTATTGAATCTATAGATGAGATGATGGCGTTTGTCCGGGACCATGGTTTTGATGGTGTGGACTGGACATTCAGGCCGGAGAATACCCCGTATGACCGATCCGGGGAAGCCCACTTTATAGCCGACATTCAAAAGATAAGACCTTTACCGGTGCGTTTTCACTGTTTTTTCAATGACAGCGGATTTGGTGACCATGACGCCGAGCGCCGAAAATCAGCCATGCAAATGTTTCACAAGGCGCTGCGGCTGGTTTCAAAAGTTCAGGGCCGTTCCATGACGATACACATAGGACTTGGGCGAAATTCCTCCGAAGATCTTTCGTGGATGAATGTGATAGATTCGTTGAGTCAACTGGTCAATCTGGCGGCTGACCGTCGTATCAGGATATGTCTTGAAAACCTGCCTTACGGTTGGACAGCCCGACCGGACCTTTACGAGAAATTGATCAGAAAAACGAATAGTTGGGCGACCCTAGATGTTGGTCATGCGCAGGCTTCTGACCATGTGACCAGCCAGTATTACGACGTGGAAGATTTTGTAGCTCCGCACCCCGAACGTTTTCTGAATGCTCATGTTTATGACAGGGAAACCCCTGATGGCCATACGGCTCCCGATAGTCTTTCCGATATCGAGCAAAGGCTAGATGTTCTCAGAAGACTGCCCCTTTGTGATTGGTGGGTTCTTGAATTGCGTGAAGAAAAACCTCTGGAGAAAATGCTGTCAGTGGTACGTGAATACTTCAGTGACAGACTCCCTGATCGGGCAGCCCTGTAATGATTTGCTCTAATCTAAAACTGGTCCCAAAAAAAATAGACACAGACCACATCCTATAGTACTTTTACGCTCTGAGGAAAGGCCAACTGCATCAATGGCAATTGAGCGATAAGTGCCGCGACACGTGTCAACCGGTCTTGTCAATGATGCTTTCACAACCAGTGGCCAACCCAAGTTTTGGGTACTCAGGAATCCTGATTTAAGTCAGTAGAATAATATCAGATGCACTTGGAGATAAACTTAGGGACTCAACCGAACGACAAAGGGTCCCCTTATTGAAGGAAAAGTAAATGTCTGACTGCGTGTTTTGCAATATAGTGAGCGGAAAGATTCCC
>JBFXII010000386.1:0-3357 GCA_050176095.1 Desulfomonilaceae bacterium | reverse complement strand
TGCGCATCCGTTATCATTTCAGCCGGCTATCATCTTTCCAAGAGGGAAACAGCCGGCAGTCTCCCAGGAGGGAGGATGCACAATTCTAATTGTCGCTGATGCCCAAGAATAATTGTCGCCGATCAGACGACCTCAAGCGGATTATGGACCATGCTGAACCACATATTCGCTGGGCCATGGAGGTCTGCTTCAACCTGGGAACGCGCCCTGGCCCGTCGGAGCTCTTCGCCCTTCGCTGGGAACATGTGGATTTCGAGGCTGGGACCGTGCGGATTTACGCGACCAAGACGAAGACGTTTCGGACGGTACCGGTGACGGCGGCATTTCTGGGACGTTTGCGGGAGATGCGGGATAAGAGCCAGTCCGGATTCATTGTCGAGCACAAGGGTAAGGCGGTAACGACGATACGGAAAAGCTTCAATACGGCGTGCGAGAAGGCCGGAATCAAGGTGGATGTGCGTATGTACGACCTGCGGCATCTTTTCGCCACGACCATGCTCGCCAATGGCGCTGATTTGGCTGCGGTGTCCAAGCTTATGGGGCATAGCACGGTCAAAATGACCGCTGACGTGTACTACCATTACCTTGAAGGCGAGAAGGAAAAGGCGGTGGGGAAGTTGCCCAGCCTTGTTGGAGTGTGATTGATCAATGACGAGAGGTTCTTCGGGGCCTCTCGTTTTTATTATGCGCGGTTTTATTTAGAAATTTACCGGAATGACACGACAGGACGTCACAAGGTAGAGATCTAATAAATTATGGTTCTGAAGCTGAACTCGTCTAGTCTTAAAATGGTTCATTTAACAAAGGATGGAGAAGCAATGGATACTGGAATTTTAAAAGCATTTTATCTGTATGGCAAGGATGTCAAACGGACGAACAATCGTTTTGCTAGAAAAGTCGACAAAATAAAGGCCCTCAAAGATTTATACTATGCCTATGCTTTAAGTTTGTGGGATGAAAAGGATGAGCTTTTAAAGTGCAGCCTTGCTTTGGAAATTTACGGATGGATTGAGGAATTCGAAGAGCTCACGGCCCAAGAAAAAAGAAATATTTTGTTGTATGTTATAAATGTACTATCTGATTCTTGCTTAAAAGAAGATGTGACTAATCACGCATTGGCTTTGACCGTTATTCGTGGCGGCATTGGTGACAATGTCCTTGAACGCAAGTTGGCTACGGAAGGTCTCCTTCAACTTATTGATTCTGCGCGAAAGCAGTCTAGATATTATTTTTCTAAATCACTCAAGTCAAAGCATATAATGAATCCTGTCGACACAATTTTTTACAAAATCATGATGCGGCTACAGGATGAAGAATTATTTTATATTTCTCTTGTCGATGGTTCTTATTGGCATGATCTTTCAGGAATTATTTTCAAGACTGATGCACATATTGGTTCGACTTTAACTGACTTGATAGTTAAGCGTCAAAACGTGGAAGAAAGTTCGACTTCTGACTTGAGAAACGAGCAGATGGAGTACATAAGATCAACTTTGGCAGGGCTCTACAAGGAGTGTGCCATTGAAGCTTTGACTCCTAGGGCGACAATCAATACGCTGGATAAATTTGGAGTAGGCTTTGCCCAATACATAGAATATGTCATTTTAATAACAAAGATTCAAATGTTAATGCCGTCGTGGATAATATTTTCAAATTACAAGTTAGAACACAAACAAATAGCATTCGAACACATTTTTGACAAGGCTCCTGGTTCGCCATTGTATTGGTTTTGCAGTTTTGTGCTAGAATCAAATAAGGTTTTCAGCAGGTTAAAAAACAAGGAAAATTCCGAGGACATGTATGGAATTATACAGTTAGCATTTTCTAATCACATCAACGATCGTACGCATGCTATAAAATTTATAAATACAAACCTGCCGACAGATACAGACGAGACGAAAATGCTCAAGGCAGAGGTTTGGTCTTTATTAGAAAAGAGACAGTTGCTGAGCGCTACGGTAGAATATGCATACTATTTGGCATGTCTGCATGAACCCTTGGGTTTGACTGAAAAAAGGAAATCCTGGTTTAGAAAAAATATCAATTTGATCTTTGATTCGTATTATATATTTTTGAACATATTGCGTCGAGTCTTTATAGCACTTGAGCGTCGGAAGAAGTCGTCTTCAGATACATCGCTGTCAGATTTCGACTATAACGATCTGCAACAAAAAGAGATTGATCAACAAATTCTTTCGGAAAGTGTAATTATTTGGCCCACAGACCACGGGTCAACAATTGAGCAAGTCAAAAGCGATCATAAGTGGCAGTGCCTTGACACAAGACTTTCGATTCAAGGCGATCCCAAAAATCCACAGACAATTACTGATATCAACAAGGATAAAGCTTTAGGCCAAATTGACAAATATCTAGAAAAACTCCGGATTGACTCAATGATCACATCAAGACACATATTGAGCACGCTCGATATTTATTTAGGAGTTGACAATCTTCAGCGCCGAAATCCCGTGAATGAGGGCGGTCTTCGGTGGACAAAAATTAGAAGAGGAAAAACACGACTTCTTGTAAGGCCTACTGAGGATGGTTTAATTTTTCATGTGTATAAAAGAAACAACTATTATCACGGTAAATTCGAATAGAGTCATGTTGTCATGGTGGCAGACGAAGTGCTGTATAGAGATCGTCGCTGACAGTTGTTGCTATCGCTTTGGAGGTGTAACGGGAAAGGCGTGTGGGGAAGTAATCCAGCGTGCTGGGAGTGATTGAATCTTGGGCGAAAAATTCTTCGGGATTTTTCGTTTCTTTTGACGATTTGGTTCGACTTGGTAGGGGGATCAGGCCGTTATGCACGGCACTGGTCCCCCTTGTTGTCCAGGAACTGCTGAACTCATGCCCGCCGACATTCTGAAGTGGCTCCGGTAGGAGCAGATGGGGCGGTAGCTGCACCAGTGGCTCCATATGCCGCCCCGAAGCCTCAGGTGGTGTCGGTGGCTCCAGTTGGGAACAGGGCCGGCGGAGTCACTTTCGGTGAGCTGTCGAAGATGTACCTGGAGCACTTGCGAGTCTCGGGAAGGACTGACAAGCACATCATCACCCTGGCTGGGTTGCTCAAAAACATGTTCTTCGACGCACTTGGCAAGGACACGCCTGTTGAAAGCATGAGCTATTTGAAAGACATGGTTCCCTTCATGCGTCAGATGCAGGGTGTCAGCGAACAGACGGGAAAGCCACGGTCACAGACCTCGGTGAATCGGTACTGCGACTACGTGGACGCCATCTTCAACTGCGGGGTCGAAATGAAGCTCATTTCCTCCAACCCAATGAAAGGACGGAAGAAAGCGAAGGGGCGCCCCCGTGTTGTCCATGTCAACGTGGTTGACCTCCGCCGGATGATGG
>JBFXII010000385.1:0-3363 GCA_050176095.1 Desulfomonilaceae bacterium | reverse complement strand
CTATATATTGTATCTGGTTACCACAATTTCGATTCATACTGGACTCCAGTATATTCTCAACCCTTCTCGAGTGGAAGCCGTGTTGACATTTTCAGGCGCTCCCCAGGTTACTGATGGAATTATTACATTGACCACACCTGAGGGAATCGATTCTATCGATACTCCCTGATTCATTCTTACAGATCTTACAAGGTAATAATAACTGTTCGATCTATCCACAGACTTGTCGAGGAAGGTGTTTTCCCCCTTTTCTGAGCCCCCAACAGGCTTCATACTCTCTGTATCCGGTGAAACACCACGGTATATTCTGTAGGCTATGTCTTGAGATTTTCCCGCAGGACTACTCCAGGTAAGCCTTACGCTATCTCCATGAGCCTCTGCCGTCAAGGAATTTGGAACTGCAGGTATTTCATCAAAGACTATCTTTATGTCGGGACTTAGTTTGGCCTCACGTCCTTTCAGATTGTAGGAACTTACTGCATAGTAATATACGTTTCCCGGCTCCACTGATTTGTCGCTATAAACTACTTCCCCATTTTTTATTGTGGCATTTGTCGGAGTTTGAAAATCGACATTTGCAAAAAGACTTTTCTTGCCAGCACAGGTTTCGCAGTCTTCAGAAATTGGACTGGAAAATCTGTAAATTTTGAATCCGGAAACATCATCAAACGGACTACCATCGTTGTTGAAAGCAGGCACGCTCCACTTGAGCATGATCCTATCAGGGAATGCATAGGCATTCACTAAGATGATCTCTCCTGGGGTAGTTGCGGTAGCAGGTCTAGGATTAGTTTTGTAACCACACCCAGAGAAACCCAGACTCAGTACAACGGGCCAGATTATCAACCCCGTTCGGTTCAATTAATCCTCTTACATACCTCATACGGATTGTCTGATTCTAAAATTTCTAGAACCCGTGTGAGAAATCTTTTACCATCAGATATCTGTTTAATGACGCTTTCCCTAGCAGTTGATCCTGGTTGCCGTCTTGCCTCTACCATTTGTTCCGGCGAAGGCAAAATTGTTTCCGTAGACGTAATATCAGATTTTTCATGTTGGCGTATGAACTCGCCTACTCTCTCATGCGCTTCTCTGAAAGGCAGGCCTTGTCTCACCAGATCGTCAGCCAAGTCCGTAGCGGCTAAAAACGGCTCCGAAACGGCTTCCATCATCCTTGCTTCGTCGAAAATAGTTCCAGATGCTACGGCCCCCATTATATTGAGACATCCTATCAAGGTTTCAATCGTGTCAAAAACAGGTTCTTTATCCTCTTGAAGATCCTTGTTATATGTTAGAGGAAGACCCTTCAACATGGTCAACAAAGATATTAAGTTACCGTAAACTCTGCCTGTTTTTCCCCTAGTTAATTCACAGGCGTCCGGATTCTTCTTCTGGGGCATGATACTGGACCCGGAACAGAATGAATCTGGAAGTTCACAAAATTTGAACTCTGAAGAAGACCACATAATCAGCTCTTCGGCAAACCGAGACAAATGAGCCATCGTTAAAGACGCATCGAAAACAAATTCTACTGCAAAATCCCTATCTGAAACTGCGTCCATGGAATTTGCGCTAATTTTCGAAAAACCCAACAGACTTGCTACCATTTGAGGGTCTGTCTGATACGTGGATCCAGCAAGCGCCGCTGATCCCAAAGGCATTTCATCGATCCGATCGAGTCCATCAGAAAATCTTTGGAAATCTCTCTTGAACATTTGGAAATAAGCCATCAGGTGATGGGAAAGTCTAACCGGTTGAGCCCGTTGCAAGTGAGTGTACCCTGGCATGATCAAATCAATGTTAGCATCAGCCTTATCCAATAGGGCAGACATTAGCTCCCAAAGAGCCTTCAATGTAACTAAGGACTTCTTTTTCAGATACAATCTCAGATCAAGCGCCACCTGATCATTTCGGCTTCGCGCCGTGTGTAATTTTCCAGCCACCACGCCTATTTTCTGTTTTAGAGCTTCCTCAATGTTTATATGAACATCTTCCAGATCTTCTCGCAGCTTCAATCTACCAGTGCTGAAATCTTTGAGAACTTCAAGCAGCCCTTCTTTGATTAAGTTGGCGTCATTCTCCGGTATTATCTTCATTGCCCCTAACATGGTCACATGGGCCACACTGCCTTCGATATCTTCAACAAACAACTGTTTGTCAAAATGTATCGATGCGATAAATTTTGCAAAAAACGGATTCATGCCTGTTTCAAAACGACCTTTACGTATGCCTTGTGATACTGATTCGTTTGCAGGTGATTTTGGTTTCATCCTGGTGACCTTGGAGCCTTCGCTGAGCACTTTCAGAAATTAGTTGGGAAACATTTGTTCGAACTGACCATAGCCCTAATTCGAAGCCTTAGGGCGTTCAATTTTATGAAGCCCTCGGCGTCGGCTTGCGAATATACCTCATCCTCTTCAAAAGTTGCAAACCTGCAGTCATAAAGAGAATTGTCAGATCTTCTCCCCGTGACCGTCAACGACCCCTTGTATAACTTGAGCCTAACATCTCCGTTGACAGCCTTGGCCGCTTCATCTATCGGCCCCTGCAACATCAACCGTTCCGGAGCAAACCAGTAACCATTGTAAACGAGTGAAGCATACCTTGGAATCCATTCATCCTTAAGACGGATAACTTCTCTATCGAGAGTAATTGATTCGAGGGCTTTCCTAGCGGTGTGAATAACTGTGCCACCTGGTGTTTCGTAGACACCACGACTTTTCATGCCAACGTATCTGTTCTCTACGAGATCTACCCTTCCAACACCATTTTCTCCAGCGATACGGTTGAGTCTATCCAGCAGGCTTGCGGGCGACATGGTTTGTCCGTCAATTGCAACAGGATCACCGTTACGGAAGGTCAGCACGATTTCCGTTTTCTTATCGGGGGCTTTAGATGGATCAACTGTCAAAATGAACATGACTTCCGGCGGCTCAGCCCATGGGTCTTCGAGAATGCCCCCTTCGAAGCTCAAATGAAGTATATTACGATCCATACTGTATGGTTTGGCTGCAGTAGATGTAACCGGAATTCCACGTTTCTGAGCATAGGCAACTAGATCGGACCTGGATTTCATGTCCCAGATACGCCATGGAGCAATTATCTTGATGTCCGGATCCATAGTTAAATAGGTTAACTCGAATCTTACTTGATCATTTCCTTTGCCCGTAGCTCCATGGCTAACCGCATTTGCGTTTTCCTGCTTTGCTATCTCCATCTGAGCTTTAGCAATGCATGGCCTTGCTATTGATGTGCCTAAAAGGTAGAACCCCTCATATACTGCGTTAGCCCTAAACATCGGAAAAACAAAATCGCGGACGAATTCTGCCCGAAGGTCCAAGAGGTTCAGAGACTCTGCGCCAG
>JBFXII010000384.1:0-3363 GCA_050176095.1 Desulfomonilaceae bacterium | reverse complement strand
CGATGACGATAAAAACTGCCGGGTACTTCTGAGCCGAATCCTTGCTGAAATGGGATGCGATGTTATCGAGGCATCAGGCGGTCATGAAGCCCTTCAGGAGATTTACAATACTCAGTTTGATCTCGTGTTCACCGATCTGAATATGATTGGGATGGATGGATGGAAGCTCGCTCAAAACATACGGAGGTTCAACCGATTCATTCCGATTGTTATGGTGACAGGAGACGAAAAAGGGACGATCATGAAGAAGATTCGGAACAGCGGCGTTGATGACGTCATTTTCAAGCCGTTCAACATCGATGATATCGAAGAAATCCTAACGAAAATGGCCTTGATGGGAAAGTGAGATACGAGTCATTACCAGCATATCAGGTCCCACAATGACGATTCGCGAATGACGACAAAATGACCTGTTGCATATTACTTCAAGGTTCGCTTGAACGGGGTAGGAGGACGACAATGGAAAAAATGAAGGTGATGGAGTTGATGCGGCCAATTGAGGAGTTCTCTCGCATCTCCAACGAGGCAACTTTTATGGAAGCGGTGGATGCGCTGGAAACGGCCGATCAGGTATTCAAATTGGGTAAAGTCCCTGAAAGAATTCTGCTGGTCTATGATGGCCGGTCGAAAATCGTCGGAAAAATATCGCCCATGGACGTTGTGAAAGGCTTGGAACCCAACTATTCCAACATGGAGAGGATTGAGTCTCATCCCTATTATCCACTAGCCAAGACTTCTATCGAGTCGATGAAGAAGGAGTTTCGCCTGTGGCACCAACCGCTTGCAGAACTCTGGAAGAAGGCCTATCGGATCAAGATCTATGATTTTGTCAAAATGCCGACTCCCGACCACATGGTAAAAATCGATGATAGAATCGATGCCGCGTTTCATCTCTTTGTCGTCGGTCGCCACGGTTCGCTTTTTGTTCAGGATGCACAGGACATCGTTGGACTGATCCTATTCTCTGACGTTTACAACAAGATCAAAGAGATCATGAGGGCATCCCCCCTCCCGACTAGCCCTTCCAAGGTGGTCTTGCCTTGGCATTAACCCATTGCTCATATTGTGTTTTTGGCTTGAGGTACCATGGAAAAAGGCGCAAGAGGCGATGCCTCCATTCGAAATGGCGGCGCTGTCGATCACCAGGAAATCATTTCCATCATCAATGAGGGAGTGATTATCATCCAAAACGGCAGGATTGTCTTCGCAAACCCGGCTTTTTGCCGGTTGACAGGGAAAAGCCCATCGGAAGTGATTGGAGTCTCCATTTCGGAATTCCTTCCCTCCGTTCAAAAGGAGAGGGCCATGGAATTGACCAGGGCTATCGGCAACGAATATGCGCAAGAGAAGCGTATTGAGCTTGAATTCGAGACATGCCCTCAAAAAATAGTGGAGATGAGGTTACGTCACACGAGATATGCTGGAACCGCAGCAGTCCTTGCATGGCTAACCGATATCACAGAACGAAGGATAAAGATGCGGCAATTCCAAAGGCTGCACACAAGGCTGCGAAGTATACTGGATTCGATACATCATGCGGTTCTTTCGTTTTCTTTCAATGAAGAGAGAGATCCGGTTGATGTAAGAGATGCTTCCTTTTTTGATCGTTCTCTGGTTGAAGTCAATCCCGCGGCTGAGACTCTGTATGGCGTTCCAAAGGAGGATTTCCTCCAAAACAAAAGGAGCATCTTCGATTTTGTGCTTGAGGAGGACAGAGAAAGGGTCTTAAACTATTATAGGAACCTGCACAATCAAGGTATCGGCGATCTCACCTATAGGATTGTGAGGACAAACGGCGAGACCCGTTGGGTCTTCGATTACGGCAGAGTTGAATACAGAGACGAAAAGCAGGTAAGGAGGATAAACACAATTATCGAAGACATCACAGCGGAGAAGAGGGCTCTGGACGAACTTAAAGGAAGTGAAGCCAAGTATCGAAGAATATTTGATAAATCTAAAGACATGATCTATATCGTGGAACCCGGGGGGAACTTCATCGACATGAACCCGGCGGGCTTGAAACTGCTTGGACTGGACAGCAAAGAAGAGGCCGCTTTCAGGAATATCAATGAGTTCCATGTTGATCCGATAGCCAGTGATGCAATTGTAAAGGAGCTAAAGGAAAAAGGTGAAGCGGTCCGTGGCAGGGTATTCCTCCAGAATGCGAGGGGTGACATATTCGAGGCCGACCTAAACACGATTGCCAAGAGAGATGACCGTGGACAGGTAATCTCCTACCAAGGGATCGTAACCAATATCACGGAGGCATTACGAGAAAAGGAACTGGAGGCCATCGGTCAGCTCGCCGGATGTTTTGCGGATGACCTGACATCGCCGCTGAGTGTGGTTCGGATGAACCTTAGCTTTACGGAGGATGTTTTGTTCGATCTTAAGGTAAATTTAGGTAAGTTAACGAAAAGTGATAAATCTCTCAACATGGATGAAGTAATCATAGAGACCCATCAGTACGTTGGAGAGCTCATTGAGGTTCAGAGCGAGGCCATGACCGCCTGCAAGGAGATCGAGGCAAGGCTAAAGGAAATCAGAGAGGATTACTGGCGCCTAAATAGGGTTTCCAATGGAACGGGAGGGATCATCTACGAGAGACAGAGCAAGAGATCGCGGCAAGAGATCCAAGCCGAATGTCAGTCTGGACCACCTTGCTACATTCCTATAAAACGAGCGTAGTGTGAGTCCGGTATCAATTAGGCAAACGGATTTCCATATCAAGGAGTTCCGACATAACATGAAAATACGCCTGGAACAAAAGGAAGCAGGGAGGCTTCTCCCTACGGATATCGTCTTCCAGACCGGATTTTGGAGCACAGTCAAATCCCGCGTTGGTTGGAAGCCCCTCGCTTTCGATTTTATGTCTCCTGGCCCGGTTGGCGATGTCCTTGTGCTGACCAAGGCCCTATTGCCCGGGATCGCCGCGGCCTATGTTCCACAGGGCCCGGAATTCAATCCTAAACCGGATCACTACGGCCCTTTTCTGGAGGCATTCTCTGGTGAGATAGAGAGATATTTGGATCCCACGGTGGCGTTCATCCGGTATGACCTCCCTTGGAAATCACCATACGCAGATCATTCAGTCAATGGCTTTTCCCAGCGCGAACGGTTCGAACGTCCTGAAGCGCGGTTGCAGGAATTGCGCATGAACTTCGGGACAAAGCGCTGGAACCTTCGGAAGGCCCTTGTCGATCTCACCTTTGCCGACAGGCTTGTCCTGGATCTGAATCGCAAGGAAGACGAGATATTGTCCGGCATGAAACCCAAAACCCGGTATAATATTCGTTTGGCGGAAAGGAGAGGGGTTAAAGTGTTTCCCGCTACTCCGGATCTCCTTCCGCTTTTCTACGAACT
>JBFXII010000383.1:0-3370 GCA_050176095.1 Desulfomonilaceae bacterium | reverse complement strand
TCATCAATAAGAGAAAGCATATCTGTCATTTGTCACATCCATAATGGAGAATTCCGAAAGCAACAGCTTTTTGAAAGATTTCAAGAAAATTTCAAAGAAAATATCGTATCTGGGAATTTTAAACTCCCTTTCCCAAACTCTCATAAAAATTACTGCGCCAGGGATTCCCGATTTTTACCAAGGCTCTGAACTTTGGGACCTAAGTCTGGTAGATCCAGATAACCGAAGATTGGTGAATTTCCATGACCGTTCAAAATTACTCAAAGAAATAAGGCATGTTTTCGAACAAGACCACTCAAAACTTATCTCACGATTACTTTCAACGGCCCCCACAGGAGCTGTGAAACTGTTCGTAATGTGGCGAGGACTACAGCTCAGATCGTTGAACAAGGAACTTTTTGGCTCTGGTTCATACTTACCATTAGAGGTACGTGGCTCAAAAGCAAAAAACATCATCTCATTTGCGCGTCAAGACGGGAAGAAGACTAGCGTCACCATTGTACCTCGACTTTGCGCAAAATTAGTTGAACCAGAATCCCTCAAATTCATTGACAATATATGGGGATCTACTGAAGTAATAGTTCCAAAATCCTGTAGGAATATCAGGTTTTCAAATGCTTTCACTGGCGCAACACTTGTGTGCCAAAAAAGCTTTCCAGTTTCGGAAGCCTTGTCATCATTTCCTATAGGTCTATTTATAAATGATTAGTGAGATATTAACACATGGTAGTAAGAATAACGGCAGGCATTCGCTCGCCGACATGTGAGGAGTTATGTCACAAGAAAATAACACTGTTGAGCCCTTTTCAGTTAGAGATTGCGCTCTAGTTGCAATAGCAACCGGAAAAAGAGCGGAAAACTTGCGGGAATTGCGTGATCATCTCATGAATATACATCAGGGGAGTATTTACTATCACTTTTGGGGGTCTCTATTACGTCCAAAGTTTGATGATCCACAATTCAACAACGATTTTGCGGTATGGAGCCACTATTCTTTGCATGATGAAGTTCTAGCTGAGCGTTTAGCAATCATAGACCCAAAAGATTACGACGACCTCGAAGCTTTACGTCGAGAATTGATTGATGTCATAGAGCAGCGTTTGGATGAGATACACAGTCCGGAATGGGTTGGACCTGGCAAACAGTTTCATTTCATACGATCCCAGATGGTTGTTTTTGATACAGGGTGGCGGATTGACAATCCCGAGCATCTTCCTAATTTGGTGATGCGGATGTCTGCAGGAAGCATTTTCTACCATGTTATCGATGCGAGACGTCGTTTTCCGAAAGGTCTCGATGATTTCAGCGCCTGGTTGGCAGGATTCGGAGATGAATACGCTCCAGCTTGCAAGGCTTTGGCGTCAGTCGATCCATATTATGTAACCCTCATTGAATTAAGAAGAAAAATAGGAAGCGTATTGCGATCATGCTTTCGACAGGAGTTCTGATGTCATCAATCGATAGTTACGCTTCAATAGCGGGAGAAGAGGTCATTCAGCATCTTAGGCAACTTGCGGAACCGTTGAAGGGATTAAAAGTTGTTCACGTCAATTCAACTCGCGTTGGCGGTGGAGTTGCAGAAATTCTCGATAGGCTCGTTCCACTAAAAAGGGAGCTTGGAATAGATGCGCATTGGGAAATTGTGGTAGGGCAGGATAGTTTCTACGAATGCACCAAGAATTTCCATAACAGTCTGCAAGGAAAGCTGGCTCCCGTTTCCGATTCTCTTTTACGAATTTTTGAAAAAACCAATGAACAGAATGCTGAAAAATTAAGGCCCATCCTGGAAGATGCAGATCTGGTTTTCATTCATGATCCCCAACCAATGCCCCTTTTGAGGTGGTGTCCTAATCGAAAGGGAAAGTGGGTCTGGCGATGTCACATCGATCTGAGTAGACCTTATCGCCCAGTATGGAAGTATTTGAGAAAGTTCGTGGTTGATTATGACGCTAGTATTTTCTCCCTCGCGGACTTTGCCCAACCGCTACCACACAATCAATACCTCATTCCGCCAAGCATTGATCCTTTGAGTGACAAGAATATTGATCTGTCTCTGGGTTTTATTCAGAATGTTCTCGACAAATACGGCATAGATGACAGCCGCCCAATGATGCTTCAGGTATCACGATTTGACCGTTTCAAGGACCCTGTTGGAGTTATCAGGGCTTACCGTTTAGCCAAGGGCTTCTGTCCTGAGCTCCAGCTAGTTCTTGCCGGTGGGACAGCTACTGATGACCCTGAAGGCGACATGGTGCTTGGCGAAGTGAAAGCCGAGAAAGACAATGACGAAGATATACATGTGCTTTTACTTCCGCCGGAGGCTCATAAGGAAATCAACGCATTGCAAAGGGCAGCCGACATAATTCTTCAAAAGTCAATAAAAGAAGGGTTCGGACTTACAGTTACCGAGGGAATGTGGAAACAAAAACCGGTCATTGGTGGCGACACCGGCGGAATTCGGCTGCAAGTAATTGATCACCACACTGGATTTCGTGTCAATACCCCGGAAGGCGCAGCCCTGCGGATAAGGCATCTCCTGGGGAGACCCGAACTAGCTCAGGAGATGGGAATCAAAGCTAAAGAATTCGTACGTCAAAATTTTTTAATCACAAGACATCTCAGAGAATATCTAAGTTTGATGCTGGCTCTTCTCATGGGTGATGACGAGCGAGTAGAGCTTGAGATGTGAGGATCATAGCTTCGTGTAAGCTAACGAACCCCGGCTAACAAGCCAACGTCTGTTAGGAAATACAAATCATAGGCGTGCTAAACTTCATGATCAAGTGAAGCATGACCTACACTTTTCTTAGATCGAGCTTTGATATTTGTGTGTAGCTAGACTTGCCCTGCTATTTTGAATCCACGATCCTATTCCTGCAGTGTCCAGTCTCATAAGATTTTTCGCTGATGGGTGAGCTCTCAGAGAGTTCATTTTTGGCTTTTGAATCCACTTGTGAAAGTGAAGACTGCAAGACGTAACTGCAAATCCCGATCGAAATAGAGTTCGAATTGCTGCATAGTTGCTGGCCAACGTCCTAACTGCAGCGAATTCAGTAACGGAATTCCTTAACCAATTTAAGGCATGGGCGTTTAAAGCTACTCCGAGCCCGCTCCTTCTAGTTCTTGGTTTAACTCCTATAAAGTCCAGACTACCTGCCTTGACACCAACATGTTTGCTAAAAGGCTCATTCGTCTTGGCGGTAATGAACCCTTCTACGCCGTTTACAGAGCGCGCTACAAAGACCTCGAACTGTCTTGATTCAAAGCACTTGGTTACCAGCTTTCTGTAAAGCGACTCGGCCACCGTTCTATTGATCATTGGATCATAAACAAACCTATTATGAACATGAGAATGGCCTGCTATATCAAG
>JBFXII010000382.1:0-3385 GCA_050176095.1 Desulfomonilaceae bacterium | reverse complement strand
GAATTTCCTACACCGGTCGGAGTTTATTACGTGACACACATTTATGATCGCGATCCATGGTGGATTCCTCCTCCAAACAGGGCATGGGCTGCGGGAGATTCGCCTAGCCAGAGGGTTTACGGTGGAACAATGGCGCCATTGCTCAAGAAGAAAGTAATCACATCCAGGAAGAAATCCCGAGAAAAAGATAAGTTTGAGGAGGACTTTGTTGAGAATCAGGTAAAACTTGAAGATTACGGCTATCGTTTTCATGGAACGAATCAACCAAGAAGCATTGGTCGTAACCAATCGCACGGATGTGTGCGGATGCTATCTGAGGATGCTAAAAAAGTATCGGATATTATTAAAGATCAGGTGGGAGCTTTAGACCGAAGAGAGTCTGAGAATGGACAGTATGTGGTGTTAAATTCTCCGGTCAAGCTTCATTTAGTCAAGTAATAGGTTTCTCGAGTTCAATTGTTCGCCTTACGGTCAAGCGCCTTTTTTAATGTCGTTGAAAGGTCGTTTAGGCTGATTGGTTTGGTCAGAAATGCTGTAATGCCGATTTCCGAAGCCATTTCCTTTTCGATTATGTCAGTGTAGCCGCTACACAAGATTACAGGCAGATAAGGGAGGCTTTTTCGCAAATCCCGTATTAGTTGAATGCCATTCATCTCTGGCATGGTCATGTCGGTAATGAGCAAATTGAACTTTTCCGGATGCTCTTGGGCCAAATTCAGAGCTTGTTTTGCTGATGAGGCCGGGGTTACGCTATAACCCATTAATTCCAGAAGCTGTCGTAGCATGTCCAGGACGCTAGGCTCGTCGTCCACTATCAGAATATTACCTGACCCTAGAGATTGAGTGGATTTATCGACCTCATTTTTTTCAGCAGACTCTGATTCAAGAACTCTGAAGTAGACTCTAATTGTCGTGCCCTTTCCATGTTCCGAATCCACTTCTATGTTAGCCTGATGGTTTTCCAAAATCATGTGGATCATGGGTAAGCCCATTCCAATTCCCTGACCGGCCTGTTTTGTTGTAAAAAAAGGATCAAACATGCGATCCTTGATTTCTTTTGTCATTCCATGGCCTTCATCGGAAATCGTGAGCAGGACATAATTGCCTGTGGTCATTTCTTTGGGCTCTTGTGGCAGCGCATCTCTGGTGTCAACATTTTCCAAGGCTATGCGCAGCGTTCCGCCCTTGTCTATCATTGCGTCGCGCGCATTGACGATAAGGTTTGTGATTAGTTGATATAGCTGAGTAGTATCTGCAAGAATCCTATCCTTAGGGCAGTTGATATGTTCCTCTAAGCGAATGTTCCGCGGCATTGCTCCAATCATGTATTTTGTTATCTCTTTCAAGAGTGGTGTTACATGGACGGAGTTTTTGTCGTTAGTCGAACCTCTGCTAAAGTTTAGGATTTGAGAGATCATTTTCTTGATTTTTTGTCCAGATTTCAGCACGCTTTTTAAGTAATTGGCCAATCGTGAATCTGGTTCGACCTCTTCCAAAGCAAGGTCCGCATAGCCAGTCATTACAAACAGAGCATTATTGACGTCGTGAGCTATTCCACCAGCCAAAGTCCCAAGAGCTTCCATTTTTTGAGAATGAGCCAGGGCTTCTTGCACCTGTTTCAGTTCAGTGACGTCGATGGCGGAGATAGCCATCAATGCTGGATTATCATGCTCGTCACGAATCAAGACCCCACTCATTAACATAGGGAATTCTCTGCCCGATCGGTGGACATGCCAGACTTCCTGAACTGCCACACATCCATCAGTCTTGAGCTCGTTGTTAAGTTTATCGACTGATCTCATTTGATCAGGTGTGTGAAATACAGAAATCTTTTTCCCTATAACATCTTCAGCCGATAAGCCGTGAATGGACGCAAAATAATTATTCGAATAAATGACATTTTCATCCATGTCTGCCATTGCCAGGCCAAAGTTGGCCCTATCAGCAACTATTTTCAGATTGAGGGCTTGCTGAATTTCTTCTTGGCTTTTTGGAGAATCCTCCAAGGCTAACGATGACAACTCGTCCAAAGACTTGTGGTCCTCAAGCTTGCGAGCGGCTTCGCCGTGTTGCAAATTATTCATGGATTGTAATGCAGGAGAGGCAGTTTGTACCGATAACTGAGGTTTGGGGTCTGTGAATTCGCCAAGTTTTTTTTGCCACTTATCAGGTAACTGTATTCGTTCAGTTATTTCCCGGCCGACTAACTGATAGAAGTTAGGTATTCCTTTTCCGTCAAAAAAACACTTTTGGCACCACTCATAATATTTGACATCACCGGTTGGGCCAACCAAAGCAAACTGCGTGACTGATGAAGGGTTTTCGATAGTCAAAAGTGACAGGGATGCTTTGGGGTCATGATCCGGTTCAACCACAGCCCAGTCGAAGAAATTTTTACCAACCAAAACGTCTTTATGTTTGCGAACCAAATTGCAAAAGGCCTGGTTTGCAAAGCTAATTTCTGAGTTAGGTAGAAATCGCACTATGAGCTCATTTTGACTGTCCACAATGGACCTATATTGGGCTTCTACTGATCTCAAAGCCTCCTCAACGCGTAAATGGCTGGTCAGATCCCTAAAATAACGACTTCCGAGAAACAACAAGAATTTTCGGAGCCTGGCCGAATCCTCCGGAGAGATGCGGGTTATCTGAA
The DNA here is from genome assembly GCA_050176095.1 of Desulfomonilaceae bacterium. Taxonomy (GTDB): domain Bacteria; phylum Desulfobacterota; class Desulfomonilia; order Desulfomonilales; family Desulfomonilaceae; genus CAITZA01. The sequence goes on along the minus strand of JBFXII010000382.1, from coordinate 732 downwards.
AACCGCTGAGGGGGTCGTTGTTGAACTGATCAACTGAAGTCCACCGGCATTTTGCAATAAATGAAAATCGTTCAACCGGAAAATGTTCATCGGCGCATATTACCCAGTGGATAACGTCACCACTGTTGACGTGAACTTTTTTCAGCCCCACGCCTCTAGAAGTGATGTCAATTACATAGCCTTTGCGGTCTTGCCTGTTGGCATCGTAGGCGCCCAGATCAACATAGACCTTTTTTCTATCAAGGACTCTGGTGTTGGTAGTATCTGTTTCTCCAGCTTTGGCGCCGTCACCGTAAGCCTCAGTAGAATTTGAAGAAATATTACCCGAAGCTAAATTTTTATCCTCTTGATCCATTCCCCTAAACCCAAAATTTCAAAGCAATCTATCCAATGTTGATTAACTACATCATTAGCTGGCTACATTCAAATAAAGAAGCGAAACCCATACTCTTGAAATGTTTGCTTTCCGATATTAAAACGCATGGGCGTGCGCAAGTTTAGTCAAAGCACGCTATTCAAGTAACATGTCTTGAATGACTTTCCCGAAAATATTCCAGATGGATTGATTCAGCCAGTTGATGTGGAAATATGACCTTTGCTTCTAGTCCAAATCGTCTCCATTTGATTATGATTTCTTAATGAACTGAAAATATAAAATTCCATTTAGACTTCGGTCAAAAATGCGCATCATCTAATGATGGCATATTTTTTGAGATTAGACATCGGACGTCA
>JBFXII010000381.1:0-3395 GCA_050176095.1 Desulfomonilaceae bacterium | reverse complement strand
TCCGGCTGTAATACTTCCACCCAAATAAGCAATCGTAATATTGGTACTGCGTTGATTTATTTTCCTGAAAAAATTGGGAATCCCAAGCCTCTGGTTCATTATTTTTTCAAGAGGGATTTCATTGGGCATAATCGCACTCGGGATATCTCCCCTCGTCTGAATGTTTCCGCCAAGCATCAGCCCGAGAGCAAAGACGCAGCCGAAAAAAAATGTTATGAAATGCGTCTTCATTAGTTTTCTATTTTTAAAGGTTTTTGCCGTTTTACTATGTGTACGGATACCGCCGCAGTCATGGGCAGTTCGAATTTTTTGAGAAGTACGCTTACTGAAAAAGGGGCGAATTCTTCGAGAATCATATCAGCTATATCGCTGGCCATAGATTCCAAAAGATTCCACTGTTTATTTGCACCCCACTCACGAAGCCGGTTGACTACTTTTTCATAATCAATAGCAAAGTGCAGGTCATCGGTTTGCATGGCCTGTGTCATGTCGTGCTCCAATTCAATGGTAGCCAGAAGTCTCTGTGGCCAATTACGTTCAGCCTCTACAGTGCCTACGCGCATTCGAACTTCCACATCGTGAATAATAATTTTATCCATGAATCCTACACCTGCATTGCCGGCAATACTTAGGGAAAGATGAAATACGAGACATGGTTTACCCGCCACCATCTCTCACGAATAATTATTGCCCTTTTGTATCGATATTGCAACCACACAAAATAACTACAACTGAATTCTACGGATGTTATGAGCAGCCAAAAGCAATAAACCACAGAACGTCGAATTGAAAAAACCATGCCAAGTGTAATAGTAAAAAAAATCTGGACATCATTCCAAAATTCCATAGAATTACCATCCTGTTGGGTGGATACGGCATTGTGGAAAAATAAGTGTTCGCTCGTTTGAGTAATGTGTCGTTACGTTATATTGGTTATTTTCGCCATTTTTACTTTGGCTACAGGGCAGGTGTATGGCTCAGAGGAGGGCCACCACCTCCCTTCTGCTGCCGTCCCGGTCTTTAATTTTTTCGGCTTCTCTCTTTCAAACTCAATGATCATTACTTGGGTGGTAACCTTGCTGATCATCCTTTTTGTTAGAATTTCCACTCGAGATATGCAACTCGTCCCAGGGAAAATGCAAAATTTCCTGGAAGCAATAGTAGAGGGGTTGTATGAATTTTTAGGGGGCATTCTGGGAGGAAAGGTACTCCTCAAGACATTCTGGTTTTTCTCAGCCATTTTCATTTTTATTCTCTCAACCAACTGGTTCAGCTTAATTCCAGGTGTAGGCTCAATTGGCTGGGGCAGCGACGCAGGCGGGCATTTTGTAATTGAAACTCCCCTTCTTCGGGGAGGAAACGCTGACCTGAATATGACTTCGGCCATGGCCATTCTTTTCTTCTTCTTTTGGACAATCTGGGCATTTAGGTTCAACGGAATAAAAGGGGTTGCTAAAGAAATTTTTGGGGTGAAAGGCGAAGGCATTACGGGAGTTTTGTTCCTGTTCCTGACGGTTATCTTTTTCCTGGTCGGTTTTTTAGAGGTTATCTCTATTTGCTTCCGTCCCGTTTCGCTGATGTTCCGTCTCTACGGCAATATCTATGCGGGCGAAGTTATGTTGGAAAGCATGATAGGAATGGGGCCTATTCTGGGTATATTTGATTCTTTACCTGTTTATTTTTTGGAAACGTTGGTCGGTTTAGTTCAAGCTCTGGTTTTTGCTTTACTGACCGCCGTTTTTACAGCAACGATGTGCCAACATGAAAACCATGAGGGCGCGGAACACTAATAATAATTATTTGGGGTGCTTCGGCAAGGAGTCCCTATACGAACAAAAAGATAAGATTATATGATCAGTTCAATGTTAGCCGAGATTACTGGCAACTTACATGTCGCGATGGCAGCGCTGGGATCAGCATTAGGTATTGGTTTGGTGGGTAAATCCGCCTCCGAAACTATTGGGCGTAATCCGGGCGCCTTTGGAAAAATACTTGTGATGGCCATTTTGGCGATTGCTTTTGCTGAAAGTATCGTATTTTTCGCCTTGTTCCTGGTTAGTAAATAGCATTCGGTTGATTAGCCGAACCTATTGTGAATGCTGCGTCCGGTTTAATCGGGTGTCGCTCATCGGGAGGAAGAGATGCAGGAGCTATTGATTATAGGAAATATAATTACAGATTTAGGCCAAACCGCCACAGAAACAGCCCAGCGGTTTGGGTTGAATTGGCAACAGTTTTTTGCCCAAGCCATTAACTTCTGTATTGTAGCAGGAGTGTTGTGGTTTTTTGCGAGTAAGCCCATTATTAAGCTGTTGGAAGAAAGAAAAGAAAGAATCGCCCAAAGCGTCGCCGACTCCGAGCGCATCAAAGAGGAGTTGAGAGCGGCTGAAGACGGACGGCAAAAAATCCTCACTAAGGCATCTGATGAGGCCAAATCTCTGATTGTCGAAGCACGTTCACTTGCCGCACAACTCCGTGAGCAGGAGTCTCAAAAAGCGGTTGTCGCTGCAGAGGAAATCATTGCCAAGGCTAAGGAAGCCGCTCAGGCAGACTACGCCAAAATGCTAGATCAACTCAAAGGGGAAGTTTGTCGTCTCGTGGTAGATACTACGGCAAAAGTGATAGGGAAAACATTGTCTGCCGAAGACCAAAAACGTTTGAGTGATGAAGCTCTCTCCCAACTGGGAACTAGAGAGCAAAACACTTAATTTTGCTGAGATTCTGATAAAATGAAAATATCCAAGCAGACGCAACGCCAGGCAAACATCCTGTTTAATGCATGCAAAACACTTGGAACGTTAGACTCTCGGCGCGCCTTGCTGGCAATTGATCTTCTCATCGAGAAACGCCCCCGTGCGTGGAGGGCTATCCTTGAGCATCTTAAAAAGCGAATCCGCTTGGAAATGGCCCGCAGAGCAGTGCATGTTCAGAGTGCTGTTATATTGAACGAATACGAACGAGAAAATATATCGGGAGTAATTCGAAAAACGGCACCAGGTACTCCTTTGGATTTCAGGTTCAGCGAGTCTTCCGAGTTGCTCGGTGGTTTGAGAGTGCAAATTGGATGGAAGGTGCTGGACGCCAGTCTAAAAGCACGATTGGAAAGCATACTTGAATAATTAATTGATAGATTTTTGGTAAACTCATTTTAGATGGCATGAGCAGCATATTACAAGAAATTGAAGCACGGATCGCAAATGTTCGTCATGAAGCCAAACAGCAAAATGTAGGTGTTGTTAGCGAGATTGGCGATGGTGTAGCTAAGATCGAAGGTCTGGATGACCTGATGATGAATGAGATGATTGATCTTGGCCATGGCGTGACAGGTATCGCCATGAATTTGGAAGAAACCAGCGTAGGCGCCATTCTCATGGGTGACTATACCAAAGTTTCTG
>JBFXII010000380.1:0-3411 GCA_050176095.1 Desulfomonilaceae bacterium | reverse complement strand
TTTTGATTCGGCATCGCGGCCAAGATGGCCCATGAGAATGATCCTGTTGACTGTTTTAGGCATTGTTTTCTCCTAACAGACCGAAAGTCTTTTTCATTCTTGACCCACTCTGGGCAAGGATCTGTTTCTTGATTTCGAGCATTGATTTAGGCATGCTTTCTACTGACGATCTGGAAATGTTAACGGCTCTGACTATGTCAGAGAGAGCGAGCTCGTTAGATAGCAGTATTTCCATCGCCTTCTCTTTATTAATCTGAAACTCTTGTCGCAAATTCCAACCGTAAGATTCGCCGTGAATTGAGATTGGGCCGTTGACATCAGCCCAGAGTTTTACTTTTTTCTCTACTTCCTTTATTCCCGCATCCAGTTGTAGAGCTGCTTCATAGGCCTTTGAAACCAGATCGGGGCTCGTTGCTAAAATGCGATCTGTCTCCGAATTCTTGAGTAAATGTAGAAAAGCGTATTTCAGAAGAGGCTCAGGATGCCTTTCGTCTCCCGGGACAGTGACTATTGCGGGGAGCCTATCAGTTAGCGGGCAAACATTTCCTCTGAGGTTACATGGAGATCCAAACCAGTTCTTGCAATGGCTACCGGGTCGGGGCTTGGGAACGGAACGCTCTATTTTTTTGAGGATCTTCCTGAGATAGAGCACCATTGGGTTGGCGTGCGCCCCCCTGATCTGGGTCCGTTTCCCGTCAGGACCGCTTACATAAAGCTTGGTCGATCCTCTTTTCGCCATTTTCGACACGCTCACTAAGTGAGTGGATCAGTTTACCCTTTGCGGCCAGGAAACTGTGTTGCCGTTCAAAACCGAGGTTCTTGTGGGCATGGGCCTTGAATGCGCAAACCTTAAAAACCGTGAACGTGGATTTGCTAAGAGGTTTGAGTATCATAGGTAACCGTGCTCTTTCAGACGTTCGATCATTGCGGTGCGCATGAATGAACGCAGATCCTCAAGACGGTCCTCATTAGCGTCCGCCATCCGATCAATCCCAAGATAGTCCATGCACATTACCTTGCAATAGTCGAAAATATCGGGGTCTATATCTGGCTTCATCTTTTGCAGACCTTCCGGAATTGATTCGATAAGCTCTCTGACTGTTTGCTTTTTTGACGAAACTGGTTTTTCCGAATCCGTAGATTCTTTTCCCGCAGTTTTCAGGTCTTCCGGGGACGTCTGGCATGGACAACCAGGTTCCAGTCGCTTTCCCGTCGTAGGTTTTTGCATAGGATGAGTAGGCCACTGTGGCTTCTTCCTCAGTCAGGCCCGAGAACACTGTCCTCATGTAGATGTCCTTCAGTTCCTGAGGAATGTGAGGAGAGGTTTCCTGTCTAATTACTTGTAGATCCATACAAACTCCTTTAGTTTTCTATGCCCCAACAATCAAAGATGATCTGGTCATAGACTTCTTTTGTGATTCCGTGTCGACATCCGACACAGCCGTTTGGATTCAGTCTGTTCTCCGGTTTCTTCATTTCATAAAAGGCTTTAATCCTGGCCCTGCATGCCATCTTAGTTACACGAGCCATCGGGCAGTCTTCGACCAGGGCATGTTGGTTGTGAACCAGCCATTCCGATGGTGTCATTAGCTCTCCTGAATTATTTTTTTGATAATTATTGGCGGTCGGATGCCCAAGACGGGCCTCGCCTGTCCGATGCAGGGATTATGAGAGAACACCTTCATGGAATCATGGAATAGAAATCTCAACGAGTGAGTGTGCTAGACAGAAAAGAACATCAGAACGAAATCCTTAAGACCTATCCCCAGATCAGCCATTCAGCTTCGACGCCAAGGGCAACAGCTATCCTGTTGAGCGTCCTAGGGCTGGGCATGGCGCCGTTGGAATCACCACCTAAATCAGCTGAGCGCCACATTGAAATCTGTTGGTGCTTGCAGCCAATTCGGGCGGCAAATTCACGATCGCTCTCAGACGGTCTTCTGAATTTGTTCAGACGTTTAAAGAAAGACATCTGACCCCCCTTCAATTTAAAACTGATTGACAAAAGAAACCGGCTGGTAGATATTGACAGGCATCAATTACGAATAATGCCCACATCCCCTTGATATCTTCCCAATAACGACAGGTTAACCTTACACTTAGGAGGTGTCAAGTGAAAAGAATTAACAACGGCAAACAATTTCCGTGGGTAGAAATTATCAGTAAATACAGAAAGCCGAATGAGTCTATTAGAAGTTTTAGTTCAAGAATGGGGCTTAACCACCACATTTTTGGTTCATGGTCCAAAGGGGAAATTCCTTCAGTAAAAAGTCTAAATAAAATTAAGGATAATCTTAAGATATCTTACGAAGACTATAAGGAACTGTTCAGTATATGCCATCAGATTGAACCTATGGAATCGACCTTCCAATACTCGCACGTCGAGGAGAACACCCTGGAACCGGTTGATCTTCCTTACTCCTACTTTTGCAAGCGACTTTTCTTTCTCAAGGAGAAAGACGTTCCACTGAGTGTGTTTCTTGAGAATCTGGGGATTACACCCAGGGAGTGGATGGAATGGATGAAAGATCCTCAGCCAACCATCAAGCTAGACCGGCTTTGGTCCATTTTTCTGAAGCTTGGCTATAACAAAAGTAGTCAACTCATCAGCTGGCTTCTAACAGATGACTTGCCATTAGAAGAGGTAAGCAGGGAAATGAAGAGAAGCAAACGAAAGAGAAAACTGAGATCGGTTTGATTTCTTTGGGGGATATTCTGGATTTTTGCGGAGCTTCGGAATAATTTCTCGCCTAAGTTCTTTGACTAAAAGCTTAAAAAATCAGGCTCGTATGGGGGGCAAGCGGAGGGACGCTGTAACTACTGGCTAGTCTTGCGCTAAGCTGGTGAGAAAAAAATGAGAGTGTAACCAAAAAAATATCTTGTCAGTTACACCTTACATTTATTACACTAGCGCCACTCGCAATTTACAAGGCTCAAGGTTGGCTCTTAATCATACGCTGCCTGAATGGTGGCGAAGTGATTGCGGGACATTTGCGCCAAATGTTGACTGAAAAGGTCATCACCTACTGGACTTCGGTCCAAATCCAGCTCGGTGGAGGGGTAAATATCCTAATACCACCACTCCAAGATCGTATTTGCTCTTAATTTACAGTTAACAAAGCACTCAGATGGGGGACCTGTAGTTCATGAATCAGCGGGAATTTAACTCATGGAGTTGAGGCGCTTCAAATACCCCCGAATATAGGTTCAGCATACGGTGTGACTTGAAAAAGCGCTTTTGTGTGGCGTTTTTGCTGCAGATTGAGATGATAAATAGGGCAAAAGTTTATGATGGATTGGGGAAATAAATGGCTTCATTTTCAATTCAGCCAAGAGTTGTTAGACATCGAGATGCCCCAGCCTATCTCGGTGTAATCGTTGACTATTTAGATAAACTTATTCGGCCTTTTT
>JBFXII010000379.1:0-3413 GCA_050176095.1 Desulfomonilaceae bacterium | reverse complement strand
CCCTGATAATCACAACACAGAAATGCTCCTTGCGATAGGTTGGATCGGCTGGATGAGTCATCAGATGCCACAGGATAGACGCCACATTAAATCCATATCTGAGGATCCGAACTAGCTTCTTGTGGTGATTGACCCCAGAAAATCCGAGACAGCTCAGAGGGCTGACATTCATCTACCTATAAGACCTGGAACTGACGCTATTTTTCTGAGATCCATCATCAGCATAATTTTACAAAACAACTGGCAGAAGAATGAATACATCGAAGCCCATGTGAATGGTTTTGAATCTATCTTGCCTTGGTTCACAGATTTTGACGCTCGTTCCGCCATCAAGTTATGTGAATTGGATTATGATCAAGTATTGGATTTGTGCCGACTATTGGTTGAACGCAAATGGTCATGTCACTCGGACCTGGGCATATTGATGGGACGTAACAGTACGTTGTCGTCCTATTTCGAAATGATCCTGTTGGCTATATGTGGGAGGATCGGATCCGAGGGAGGCAACTTCATACCGGGTTATCTTATGCCCATTGGCGCTCACTCCGATGAACGTGATCCTAGGACGTGGCGAACCGTTGCAACCAACTTTCCCGCAATAATGGGAACATTTCCTCCGAACGTCATGCCTGAAGAAATACTTTCCGGGAAGGATGATCGTCTCAGGGCGGTAATTGTAAGTCAAGCCAACCCTCTAAGATCTTATGCTGACACAAGCGCTTATGAACAAGCATTTGAAAGCTTGGACCTGCTAGTCTGTATAGATATAGCTTTGACAGAGACGGCGAGACTTGCTCATTACGTATTACCTGCGGCTTCAGCGTATGAAAAGTATGACGGTACGTTTTTTAGTTGGAATTACCCAGAAATTTTCTTCCAGATGCGAAGACCGGTGGTGAAGGCTGAGGGAGAATGTCTAGAAGAGGGTGAGATATTTACTCGCCTGGCAGAGAAATTGGGATTGATTCCTCCGATCCCGGAAAGTCTTCATGAAGCGGCAAAAGGCGATAGAATGACGTTTGGCATGAATCTGATGTCTTATGCTCAGAGCGAGCCTAAAGCAATGAAGCTAATGCCGTTTGTCCTGGCAAAGACTCTTGGTAAGACTCTTGGATCGGTAAGTCTTGCGGCGCTTTGGGGGCTACTGCAAGTTTCCCCCAAGTCTTTCAGGGAGAACGCCTTGAGGGCCGGATTCAAACCGGGACTAATGATTGGTGAAGAGATATTTCGAGCAATACTCGATCATCCAGAAGGACTTTGGGTGGGCAAAAGCGACACTAACAATTTTTGGGATGAACTCAAAACCGAGGATAATCGGGTAAATGTCCATATCCCTGAGCTGACGGACATGATCCAGACGTTAAATGTAGACACTGAGGCCGCCGCATTAAAAACAGATGACGATTTTCCATTAATATTGGCGGCGGGGCGACATTTTGATTACAACGCGAACACAATAATGCGTGATCCTGCCTGGCAAGACGGCAAAAAGAGAATTTCCGCTCTGCTGATGAGCCCTTCGGACGGAGATAAATTTGGCCTGGCTGGTGGACAGATGGTCAGGTTAATCACGGAGGCTGGTTCAGAGGAAGTTGAACTGGAAATTACTGCAGGGGCTAGGGCAGGCCAGGTCATCATGCCACACGGGTTTGGACTCATCCACGGAGGAATTAAGTATGGCCCCAATGTCAATCGTTTAACAAAAAACACTAACAGAGATCGAATCGCTGCAACACCTTTGCACCGGTTTGTTAAATGTAGGGTTGAGCCGGCTTAGTGATCGAATCCGATTTGGCCCCAATTTATTGTGACGCTCTACACTATGGCTTCAAAACCTTTGATAAGGTTTTGAAGCCATTTTAATTTTTTGTTATTGTAAATCGCTCAATTTCCTAGTCCATTCAGTACGTAAATCGCAAGAGCTAGATACTTTTTCTGCGGTTTTTGGTGGATCGGAAAATGTCAAATTTTTTTGGAAAGACTAAATCATGATAAGCCCTGACACTCTTTTATACATTTATGAAATCCCCAAAGCAGAGGAATCACATTTTGTTGATACTCCTGCTTCATTTATAGGGCTATGGAATGAGGACGATTTTGCATATCTTTTTTTTACTGAGCCTCAGGATAGCTACATTCAAGGGTGTATAGAAAAGAACGGCCTATTGATGGGTGGTCGCCACGAAGTCATGTACGGGGACTGGCAACAATTGATGCCGTCTGATGGTTTAGAACTTGGTGGAGTGAGGTTCTCACACCCTGACTTGGGTTGCGCGAAGAGCGGAGCGCTATTACTAGATCCGTCCGTGGTTTTTGGATCAGGTTTACATCCGACCTCTGCCACGTGCGTCGAGTTTATTTGTGATCTAATATCGTCTGGGGATGTTGAAATGGCGTTAGATCTTGGAAGTGGCACGGGAATTCTATCGCTAGCTGCGGCGAGTTTGGGAGTTAAAAAGATTGTAGCGGTTGACAAGAATCGCTTGGCCTACAAAGTAACTAAAGAGAACGTTAGACTAAATGGTCTTGAGTCTCGTATACAAGTTTTTCAAGGAGAAGCTCGCGTGTATCTTGACCGTCCTGCTGAAATAGTGATGGCGAATCTACCATTTTCTGTTTTACGAGATCTGGTAGTAATGAAAGATGTAGAGTTGCATAAATACTGGGTGGTTTCCGGTATTAATCGGGAGCAGGCCGACACTCTGGCGGGGCTTTTCGAAGATTCAGGTTTTACAATAACTCGTGACAAGGTAACAGATCCATGGGTAACCTTTGTTGCTCAGAAACAATAGCATAAGGAGTCAAATTATTAATGGGCAAGTCAACAGCAAATGAGCCACCCAAAGGTGGTGAATGGATAAAGGTAGACGATCGGGGCAGCCTACAGGTACCGAATAATCCAATAGTAGGTTTTATACAGGGAGATGGGGTTGGCCCTGACATTTGGGCGGCGGCCAGACCGGTGTTTGAGGCATCGGTGAAAAAAGCCTATGGCTCGGAACGTCAAATTATTTGGTATGAACTAGCAGCAGGCGAAAAATGTTTCAGGGAAACAGGACAGAGCTTATCAGATGAAACACTTGAAGCTATAACCCAATCAAAAGTTGTAATCAAAGGCCCGCTCACTACTCCTGTTGGAGGCGGCTTCAGAAGTCTCAATGTAACTCTGCGGCAAAAACTCGATCTGTATTCATGTATCCGACCAGTAAAATATCTGTCGGGAACTCCCGCGCCAGTGCTGCGTCCTCAGGATGTTGACGTAGTTATCTTCAGAGAAAATACCGAAGATGTTTATTCGGGTATATAATGGCAATCCGTCTCTCCTGAGGCCTCCAAAATAATTGATTTCTTGAAAAAAGAAATGTGTGTGAAAATTGACAAATACTCATGAATAGACTACAAACCAATTAGAC
>JBFXII010000378.1:0-3462 GCA_050176095.1 Desulfomonilaceae bacterium | reverse complement strand
TGCAACTCCTCCAGAGTACAGTTCTCTTGATTGGGCATGTTTCTTGGACGAGACATGCATATACAAAATCACAAATCGATCAAAAAGTCGCGTTTTTTTTCGCGATCATTTTCGAGAACCGCTATATATGTGAATATACTGATTTCAGCTATTCACGATGACCTCTGTGTAATTTTCCTGGATGTTACATCGGAGGTCAGACGCATTGAATCTATGCAGCAGGCGGGAAATGAACTCAGTCTGTGCAAAGAACAGCTCGTAAGGCTTGAGCTTGAACTTGAAAAGATTCGGAAAGATCGATGATACAAGGAATCTGGGAACATGAAAAAATGTTTTTCGGTATAAAACCGTAACAATGTTTCTATAGCTTATCGGAATCAATGGCCTGAAATGACACCCTTCGATTAATTTCTAATCCCGCTTCGTTTTTATCTGTCGAAATTGGTCGACTAGACCCTAAGGCTTCGGTCAAAAACATGTTTGGCTTGAGCCCTCGTGAAACAAAAAATTCTCGAATTTTGTCCGCGCGCAGCTGACTGAGTTTCTTATTCCTCTCTTCAGTCCCAGACATATCCGTATGTCCACTGATCACTATTTTCAATCGGAGATGCAGTTTTTCTGATAAATTCTTGAGTTCTATGATCTCTTGCGCAACTTTCTCCAAAATCTCTAATTGACCCTTGGCAAGTGTAGGGGTGTCCGTTTTAAACAGAATATTCTCAGATTCTATTTTTCTTTTCATCTCCTCTATCATCTTTAATTCAAGATTTACGAAGCCAGATTCATCGAGGCATGGAGTTCCTGGAATAGTCTTTATCCATCTTTTTAATTCAAGCAACCAATCACTTGACGCAACTCCAGAAACAGACAAACAATTGTCTTTAATTCCAAATAAGATAGTGTCTGGTGGGCTAAGGATTTTTTTTGCTCTCTTGAGAATTATTGGAAGATCACCCGACTGATATGGTTCCCAATTAAAAACAACAGTTGTTTGATCTAGACCTAATGATTTCAACATGTCTTTGGGGTCTGAAGCAAAGGGATCGAGAAGACCTGATAAGTGAAGAATTCCATTTTCGATCCTGGAAGACGTTACTATTATACCTTTTTCGTTCGTCAGGGCTTTTACAAATTTTTGGAAAGCATCCAGCTGCTGCGCGTTGGTTATCGTCAGACCACTAACCTCGAAGTTGTTGATTCCAGGGATATTTTTGGATATGCTCTGAGCGTTTTTCAACCATTCGAATGTAGCTTGGCCCTCGGCTGACAAGTTACCATGGTCTAGCGTTAATTCTATCAAATCATCGGCCTCTAAGGCTTTTCTAGCCCTCTTCAAAACCATGCTGTCAGTTAGCGCCTGATATGGAGTCCAGTAAAAACTAACTCTTTCCGGGTCTATTCCAAGTTTTGTGACAATCTCTTCGGGCTCGATAGCTAGATTGTCCCGTAAACCCCTGATGATGTATTTTCCACCCTCTTTATGAGCTTTGGTAATTACAATGCCTTCTTGATTGTTCATAACTTCAAGAAATTCTTGCCACTTTAAATAGTCCTTCAGACTCAACCAAATCCAGAGCGCAGTTCCTAAAACCCCGATGGCCAATCCTAGCATGAGTAATGGCGAGGTTTTCTTTTTATCATCCTTGTAGAGTGATACCAGACATGATTCGAGAACATACGTCGTGTCTTCAAAAACGTCCGTGTCACCTTCAAATGATTCTAAAGTGTTTCCGAATTCCAGATGGATTTTTTCGAGCGTCTCTTTCATTGTTGAACGCAAGGTAGTTGGCGCGTTTCCCCTTATTACAAGAGCCAGAATGGCCTCCGGGCCATGCTCGATCCATACATCTAATTCTCCTACCCTAATGCTATCAAGACCATACTCATCGTCTACGTGAAATGAATCCGCCACAAAATCCCTAATTGCTGTGAGCATTCCTGAGACCATGTCAGCGTCCTGAAATTCTATCTCCTCCTTTACGATGTGCTTCAAGAGCAAACCTGTTTTCTTGTGGATTAGAAACAGTTGTTCCACTCTGTAAATTATGCTGTGAAGAAGGATAATTTCAGAAAACGGTTTCTTTGTTCTGTATGCCTCAATACGCCATTTTAGACCCTTAAAGGAAAAACTTTTGTCTATGGCCTCATTCAGCGATTGAACCATTCCTTTTAGGGCTTCAGAAATGGACTTTCTAATTGCAGGACCGATGACCGGAAATAAGGCATCCGCAAACGATTTCAGATTGTTACGGATTGAAAACCTTACGGCCTGTTCAACAGTAGGGCTGAGAGCGGTTACAAGGGCATCATCTTGAGAAGAACGAATCGTGATAGCTTCTGGAAGTACGAATCCTACTTCTCTGGAACGAAGCTCAGGATCATCGAGCCTTGTCTGGAGGTTATCTACCTGGACTTCAACTGGTCCAATAAGCAAATGACGTAATTCAACTAGAGTTTCGTCCTCTTCTGCGATGTTGGCCGATTCCTCACTGACAAGAGATCTATTTTGAACTAACTTGTCATTCATTCATAAGGTCATTCGCTGAAAGATTGAAATTAACGTCAACTTTGTTGCTCAATCTCATAGCCATTTCCATCATGAGCTCGGAAAGATCCGCTCTCTCAACTTTATCAGTTCGTAGTTCTTGGGCTTCCTTGTCCAAGAGTTCCGAAATAGCCTCATGTTTCTGCCGAATTTCGTCTGAAAGACTCTTAGATTGTTCAAGTATTTGCTCATGAAGTTCCCTTGACCTTCTATTAAGCTTATCTTCGGTTTGAAGAATTTTTCTTTCAATGTTTGAAGAGGTCTCTTTAAGTTCTTCATTTAATTTTCGAAGAGCCGAACCCCTATCCTCCTGTTCCTTTTCCAACCTTTCATTAAGAAGCTCGAATTCTTTTTTCATATACTTCTCTAATGATTCGAAATTCTTGAATAACTCGTCTTTTAGTCCGTTGACTTCTTTTTGCATCCGGTCTTCGAGTCTCACAAATCGCTTTTCGTATTCCCTCATCTGAGTTCCGAAAAGTATGTCTCTAATTTTCTCGACATTGCCCGTTCCAGCCAGTACAGATGTTTGACTCGGGGCTGATCCGGAAAAATCAGCCAATCCAGGCTTGCTCTTTGGCGTTGAGGTTGCTTCTATTATTTCTTTTTGAGGTTCTTCCATTTCTCCATCTCCGTTTTGTCCGTATAAACGTAACCAAAATGTTGTCGTGCACTTTGGGGAATTACCAAATGTTTTAAGAGCGTTAAAAATCTATCAAAACTCTTTATAAACGTATCAACTTTAAGATAGGGATGTCAGCCAGTAATTTCTAGTCCGAGAAGACTGATGTCATCCTGTGGTTTGGAATGTCCAGCAAAATCCACTAATGAAGCCTGAACATAATCCAGTAGTTGGTCCACTGGTCTGTCGTAGTGGCTGATGAGAACTTTCTTAAGCCTCTCCATTCCAAAACATT
>JBFXII010000377.1:0-3472 GCA_050176095.1 Desulfomonilaceae bacterium | reverse complement strand
GCATGCCTACCATTTATGATCATACAGATAGCGGTGCTTCTGATGATGACGTACATGCCGGACACGGTTTTGTGGCTTCCAAGACTTATGGGGTACATTCAATAGTGTAGATTGGGTTTAGCCTGGAACTGAGACTGATAGCTGGAAACTTTTTGTGTCGAGTATTTTGATTTGGCCCACAATCGGGCATTTGAGAAATGATCAAGACCAAAGTGGATAGCAATATCTACTTTGGTTTTATTCCAAATCTCAGGCTCCTGAATTTCAGGTGATCCTCGTTCGACACCCTGGCCCCTACCCTTATCATCATTATGTTTTCAGGTCTTAACGCGATATTGGGCTCGTTGGTGTAAACTTCTCTGAATCCAAATTTTCCGTAAAGTTGTTTCATCATGTTACGGTATTGTCCTGCGGTCAGATTCTTACCTTCAAGATCCCAATGCCAGGAATATCCACACATGTAGGCTATCTTGTCTTCGAAGAAATCATCATCCATTGTTTGGCCCAACAGCTTATGAGCCAGATTCATGCCTCTAAAATTTCTCGATATTTCTAATGCGGCTAGTTCATACATCAGGTCACCCAACATGCTCCATCTATCATTTGGTTCGGGATAGGAACCGATGCAATAGCCGATAATAACATTGGGCTGTAATATGGCTAGTGAGACCCGTCCATCTTTACGTGTTGCAAATTTGTCAAAAGAATCGAGCTTTTGGATTATTGAAGAATAGTGGGAAAAATGACCTAGGCCAGCATCCAACCGGAGATTTTTGAACAGATCTGGGGGACAGCTGGACTGTATTACAATCAGACCTCTGTCTGATTCCAACATAGATTGAGTATCACGGTCTGGGGTACCGGAAGAATTGGAGTAACTCTCTGTCAAAAATCGCTCCAATCACTCGTGAGGTTTCGAACCATAATTATCAAATCACGGTATTCGCCCTTTTTGTCCTTTATATAATCCTTAAGCACCCCTTCATGCTTGAAGTCCAGTTTTATGGCTGCGTTAATTCCTGCATCTTCGATTCCTGACACAAACTCGGCAATAAGCTTTTCTAATCCCATGTCCATCGCGATCTTTATGCAATCCAGAATCATCCAACTTCCCAACCTCTGGGATCGATAGTCAGGATGCACCATAATACGTAGATGTCCAACATGATGAATACACGGCGCAGAGTGAAGATGAAGGCGAATATTAGCTATTATTTTGCCATCGTCCTCCCGGACTGCCACTATTGGGAGAATTCTACTGTAATTAAGCTGCTGGATCCAACGATGTAATGTCTCTGGCTCATCCAGTTTCTCCCTCAGAAACCACTGTTCATCCGAGGGTATTTCTGAAAAGAACTGATTCAAGGCAGCTTCATCGGTTGCAACTACTGGACGTAACAACACGCATGTCCCATCTTTGGTAATTATTGCTTTAGGATAATCCTTCAACATCAGATGTCTCCTTGAAACGTGTCATGACCTGTTAGCCATTCTGGCTATAAAACGAGTAGCTAATTGAAAGAGAAACGATCAGACCGCCTGCTTACATCAAGATACTTTTTAGAAACGCATTATGATGAGACAATTTTCAGTTTACAATATTGACTCTTATAGTTTGTGTCCTTACCGGATCAGGTTCCCACTTCCGCTTGTAATTGAACTTCAGATAAGTCTCACCTGCTTCTAGGGCATCGAACGTGAAATGGACTATAGTCGGCGCGCCCAAAAGTTTTCGCGGGCTCGGCTCAACAGAACTTGACCTCAACGTGACAAATTGAGAATCAAAAATTGGATCCCACTGATAACCTGTGGAAGGATTTGTTTCCAATTCGACATCAAAAGATTCGCCAGCCCGAACATTAATTCTTGATTCTGCCGTGGACAAAGATAAAAACTCAGGCAAAAACACAAAATTCAAAACCAGCGCAATGATGGGCAGAAGCGTCAAGCATAACTTTTTAGATGCACGAGCCAATATTTTTCCTCATGTTCCATGTAAAATAAATGTGTGGCTTCGAAGGATTTAAAAAAACTCCACGGGTAAATAACTTGCTCTATCCCGAATGAAACGCAAAATTTTATTTTATATCAATTTATAGGGTCTATCCACTGATATTTTGCCATGAGAGGCGCCAGAAATATCTGAGTATAGTTTTTCCCGAAATTCATCAAATGGTAGAATTTGTTTGTTGGCTTTCAGATATTACAGAAACCTTTGAGTTAAAAGGTAGAAAATAGCATTTGAAGTAAGAAAGCCAACTCTCAAAAAGACGATCGCGAGTTGGCTTCAGATATTGGAATTGCTTTCTCAAAATGGCTATTCCCTTATGAGAATGACCATAAATTTCCGTTTGGGAATTCCCTAGGTGTTTAGAATAGCCTCTATTTCCTTTTGGTCAGAATCCATGACGTATGGAATCCCTGAAATGCTGGCGGATTCTCTTGTTAGAGCAACAAGATCGTTCCTGTCAATGTACGGCAGAGCAAATTTTCTGGCACCTGCCATAAGTTGCTGCAATCCTTGTTTGAGTCGATCGATGTATGAATACACACCGATTGCGCCAGCAGGCAGGATCTTGAAATCATCGCCAAATCTTTCCTTCAGGTGGGTTCCTACTGCGAACAATCCAAGGTAACCTTCTTCTATGGACTTGCCCTCAGACTCCATCTTCTCAGCCGTTTGCTTGCCGTTCGTTTTTCCGACCATGGCTGCTGTCAAGAGAGCTCGACCAAGACAGATAGCCTTAACATAGGGCGCTCCAAGAGCTAAGGCTTTGAAAATGTGATCTTCTAATGATAGACCACCAGCGATGGCTATCGGAGGAATATAGGCGCCTTTCGCTCGTAGCTTTTCGCACATGTCATAAGTCATACATTCTAGATAAACGGTGGGAATGCCCCATTCATTCATCATTCTCCAGGGGCTCATACCGGTTCCGCCACCAGCGCCGTCTATAGTCAGAAGGTCTATCTTGGCATTAGACGCGAATTTTATCGCCCTAGCCAAATCCGCTGGCCTATAGGCGCCCGTCTTGAGTGTTACGTATTTAGCGCCAATTTTTCTCAATCGGTCAACTTCCTGATAGAAACCCTCTTCAGTAACCATTCCAAGTCGAGAATGACGTTCGAACTCAGAGATACCACCCTTCTCAAATGCGCGCTTTGCGCTATCCAGAGTAGGATCCGGAAGCACTATGTAGCCTCTGCTCTTAAGCTGAAGCGCCCTCTCCATAGTGGAGAGCTTCACCTCTCCGCCGATGTCCTTTGCGCCCTGGCCCCACTTAAGTTCAAATATCTCAATTCCTAGTTTTTCAATCGCATACTCTGGGACACCAAGTTTAGTGTCTTCAACATTGGCCTGAACTATGACCCCACCTTTGCCGTCATACCATCTGTTGTAGGCGTTTATCCTTCTCTCCATTTCGGGGGATTTAACGATACGGCCGTCTTTGAACTCTGCTTCCTTGTCCAT
>JBFXII010000376.1:0-3492 GCA_050176095.1 Desulfomonilaceae bacterium | reverse complement strand
TATGAGCGGGCTTTCATTTCCCTGGAACGAATAGCGACAGATTTTATGACGCCGCCCCAAAACTACATTTTGAGGGAAGAATTAAAAAAAGTCAGACTATTTAAATGGTCGCTTGAGAAAATAGGAATCAATCTTTTTGAATTAAATGGATTTGTGAGAATTACCTTGGAGAATTTGTCCGAGCCCATAGATGTCTTGCCTCCTATAGTTGAGGAATCAATTGAGAAAGACGGATCTATTCATTTGATGATAAATGACGGAATGCACCGGGTTTATATGGCCCGCAGGGAATGGTTGATACCTCAGGTGGTGTTTATAAGAGGAATTCCGAAAGATCTTCCCTATTATGCATATCCGGCTCCAGATGGATGGAACGGAGTTGAAGAACGCGATGATTTACCCCCCGGGTACTTAAAGAAATGGCACAGAATAGAAAACTATCATTCCTTATATAGAAATTTTAATTCAGCTTTTGTGAATGTCGGTGGCCCTCGCGAATTTTTCAGGAAATAGAACAGGCATTGAAATGAACTCGAAAATTCTTTTTTGGCTTAAGAGACAAAAATTCCTTTTGGTCGTTGTAGTTGTTCTGATCACTATCGCACTCTACACCATAAGATCGCGAAGTCTCGTAGTTGAACAATATACTGTAACTAGAGGGACAGTCACTGCCAAAATCATGGGCACGGGGACGCTGGAAGCTCGTTATCAAACGACGGTTAGCGCCAAGATTCAAGGGAGGATAACGGAGTTAACCGTAGATCAGAACGATCATGTTAAAAAAGATCAGTTAATTGCAAAACTTGACGAAATAGAACTGAAACAGGAAGTAAGTATTTATACAGCGTCTCTAGATGCATCCATGGCGACAGTTGAACGAGTGAAGGCAGAGCTTGCTCGATCCAAAGCAGTATTCGAGCAGGCTGAAAGGGATTACAGTAGATTTGAGAGCTTGGTAGCATCGAAAAGTGTTTCGCAGTCAGATGTTGAAAAAATCAGGGAAAAACTTTCGACAGCAGAGGCAGATGTAATAAGGTCGGAGGCTGCTGTCGTGGAAGCCGTGAAGCTTATGAAAGCTGCTGAAGAGAGGAAGCGCCATTCTGAGGCAAAATTGGCGGACACTCGAATTCTCAGTCCCTTCGATGGATTGATCATACGACGCGACAGAGAGGTTGGTGACATAGTGGTACCAGGCGCATCGATTTTCAGACAGATATCTCTGAGCGAATTGTGGATATCAGCCTGGGTTGAAGAAACCGCAATTTCCGGGATAGCTTTAGGCCAACAGGCAACTATTGTGTTTCGATCTGAGCCCGACAGGGTTCTTGATGGAAAAGTAGTTAGAATTGGCAAAATGGTTGATAGGGAAACACGGGAATTTCAAGTGGATGTCTTGGTAGATCAGTTGCCAGAAAGATGGGCCATTGGTCAGCGAGCGGAGGTATTCATTAATTCGGATTCAAACAAAAATGTCTTGGTTGTGCCGAATCAATCAATATTGCGAAGCAATGACGAAACTGGTGTTTACCGAATAGACCAAAAGACAATTCACTGGAATCCAGTCAAGATAGGGATTCGAGGAGAAACTCAGAGCGAAATCCTAGAGGGTTTAGCAGAAGGGACGATTATAGTCAAAGATGTACAGATTAGTGATTTAGGAGTCGGGCGGAGAGTTAGCGTGAAATGAATCTAGCAATCAGGGATATACGACATAACTGGGCCAGATTTATTTTAACCTCTATTGGCATCGGTTTGTTGTTGATGATTGTTATGGGGATGGGGGGTATTTATCAAGGACTTGTCGATGATGCCGTCCTATTGATCAATAAGATTGATGCAGATTTATGGATTGTTCAACATGAGACCCGAGGCCCATTTGCCGAAATATCCAAGGTTCCTTTGAACCTTGAAGACCGTTTAAGATCCGTTCCAGGTGTTCAATCTTCGAGATCTTTTGTTTCCCACACCATTCAGCGAGAACACAATGGAAAGCCGATACGAATAGTTGTTCAAGGTTTATCATGGCCTGATGACAAAGGGGAGTGGTTGCCCTTGATTTCAGGGCGAAATTTGGGATCCGCCCATTACGAGATGGTAGCTGATAGACTACTAGGACTCAACCTTGGCGAAAGAATAAAACTAGGGAAGGATTATTACACTGTGGTTGGTATCACTAGTGGAATGGTGAGCCAGTCAGGTGATGGACTTGGTTTTTTTACCGTCCGAGATGCCCTCAATATCCAATTTGAAGTCTCAGGAGAATCTGTTCGTCTCGAAAGACAGGCTCGAAAATCCCGTGTTTTAAGGCAGGATATAGGGAATATACAACCAGCTCTTGTAGAGAGGGCCCAAAGCGTTTCATCAGAGTTGCCTGGTCTGGCTAGACCTATGGTGAGCGCTGTTCTGGTAAAACTTAAGTCCGGCGGCGATATTGAACCAGCGGTTTCTATAATTTCCGGCTGGAAAGATGTAACAGTTTACACGGCTGACCAGCAAAAAGAGTTCCTTCTCAAAGGCACAGTTGACAGAGCACGAAGGCAATTGGGGCTTTTTTCGGCCCTGTTAGTCGTTATTTCAGCCATCATCATGGCGCTGATAATATATACCCTTACCTTAGATAAAATCCATGATATTGCTATGTTAAAGCTTATCGGAGCAAGAAACAGCGTAATTCTAGGATTAATCCTTCAACAATCTCTCTTACTAGGCGCAATCGGATACATTTTAGCATATTATCTCGGGACAATATTGTTTCCGAAGTTTCCACGCAGAGTATTGGTTACTAGTGAAGGGATGCTGTATCTGGCTATTATAGTATTAATGATTTCCATTATTAGTAGTGCTCTTGGTGTTTGGAAGGCCATGAAGATTCAGCCCAACGAGGTTCTCTCATGACGGGCGATGTCAAAGCTATCGAGGTAGTGAAACTCTCAAAAATTTATGGTAGCGGTAACACTGAAATAATAGCGATGAACGACGTAACCTTTTCACTGCAAAAAGGAGAGGTTACAGGTTTACTGGGTCCGAGTGGGGCTGGAAAATCAACACTGTTGACAGCCATAGGTCTTATTAATCCCCCATCTTCAGGAACTATTCTTATAAACGGGCAAACAGTTATGACCGGAAGTGTGGCGCATGTAAATCTGCGGGCTTTTCGACGCAAAAACATGGGCTATGTTTTCCAAAAAGCCAATCTTATACCCTTTCTGACTGCTGTAGAAAATGTGCAGCTTGCATGTGAGATCAATGATATACCCGCCAAAGAAGCTCGAAAAAGAGCGGCTGAATTGCTTGGGTATCTTGGTGTAGCTGACAGGATGAAAAATCTACCACATATGCTGTCAGGAGGTCAGCAACAGCGAGTGGCTGTCGCGAGAGCTCTGGCAAATAATCCTAACCTAGTATTAGCGGACGAACCTACAGCAGCCTTAGATAGTGTTCGTGGTCGTCAGGTCATGGTACTTTTTGCCAAGATAGCCCACGATCAAGGAG
>JBFXII010000375.1:0-3494 GCA_050176095.1 Desulfomonilaceae bacterium | reverse complement strand
TACGGCTGACGTTTCGTTCATCCAATTTTTAAACATGCCTTGTTAAGCTAGTGGTAAAAACGGACACTTTTGTAGTTAATGACCTTCAAGATGGTGTTGTTAGATCCATGAAATGACTGGGAAAGCTAATGATTAGACGTGGTTATGGCTAGGCTCTCACGGCGGAGACAGGGGTTCGATTCCCCTTGGGACTACCAAAAAACAGCCGTAAAACCAACCTGTTACGGTTTTCATTTTTCACATTCAATTCATCGCCTCAGAATTTGCCCCCGGTTTGCCCTCGTTTTCTCAAATTGTTATTTTTATCAATGTTTCCGGACTCAGAATTTTTGGAGTAGAGAAGGACACGTTTTTATAAATACCGGGTCTATTTTGAATCCATGGCGCCGCCGCATTTCGGCGATGTCAACAAAAGATCGTGCAATCGGTATCAATGAGGTAAAGTTCTAAAATTTGGCATGGCTGGAAGTAATGAATCTGCTGGCAAATCGGGCTCGGAACCCATACATTAAGAAACCAGAGAGGTTTTCCGAAATAATCAGAAAAAATCAGTCAGTCCAATGTGAAAAACAACAACTTTAACGGACATACAAATAGAGAATCAAGGAGGTAGTATTGCAAGCGGATCATCAGTCTTTGCTGGTAGACTATCTGGCTCAAGCAAAAATAGTCCCTTTCGTAGGTTCAGGTCTGTCTTGCAATGTGAAACTGCCCAGTTGGCGCCAGGTTATCAAAGTCATGTCAGACGAGATAGGAGAGAGGAAAGACGAAGATTTGTTCGATACCGCCCAGCGCTTTCAAGAACTGTGTGGTCGTGACAGACTAATCGAGTTATTGGTACAACAATTGAGCTTGCATTTAGTTGACATCGACAGGCTTGATATTCACACCATTCTGGTTAGCTTTCCATTTTCCGATATCTTTACCACAAACCAGGACCTTGTATTAGAGCTTGTCCTGGCCGACCTGAATATCCCTTACACCGTAATCCGAAATCATAGCGATCTCAGGAAAGTAAAGAGTTTTTTGTTTCCCAGGCTTGTCAAATTCCATGGTGACTTGATGGAAAAAGATGAAATTATTTTTACCAGGCAAGATGTTAACGATCGCCTTAAGGCACCGCATCCTTTTGATATCTATTTACAAGGTCGCCTCATTGAAAATGCTGTTTTATTTATTGGATATGGATTGAAGGATCCGAACGTTGAAGCAGTCTGGAAACGCGTTCAGCTACATTCAGCAGCAGACTGCCAACCTGTAGGTTTCCGAATGCTCCATAATTGGGATCAAACAGAGATCGATCGGATGTCCAGCCTAGGTATCCATCCTGTGGTTGTTCCTATTGATGATTTCGGAAACCCAGTGGAATTGTTGGAGTGGTTTCAAGGAGTCTACGCCAAGGTAAAATCTAATTTTTGTCAAGCGTCATTGGAATATCTTTTTCATGGACGTCTTGCTCCAGCGCCGGTACTTACTCGAGGAGAACTCGGGATGGTAAAAAATGAACTCCTCCTAGGTAAGCCACCAGACGATTTATTGAAGCAGGCAACCTATTATAAACGCATTCCCCGGACGCTAGAAGAAGAGGTAGAAAAATTATTGCTCGATCATATTCAGAATCTTGTGGAACTGACGTTTGTGTGGGAAGTAGCCTTCAAGAATAGAATGGATAAGCTTGGGGCACATGTCTTTACCGAGATGTTTCGCCGTGTAGGAGTTACAAGGGACCAAATGTCTGACAACTGCCGCAACGTAACAACAATTGGACGTAACTTCGATGGTTGGGCCATGAACATTTTGATGAATCACCTAAAAAGCCTGGAGGGAGTCTCCAATACAGAAAAACTCCACCATCATTTACGTAGAGTATTTGACATAATTGAACATTCCGGCTACTCAACAGAAATCGGTAAAAAAGATTGGCAAGCCTTGGAAGAACTAAAACGATTTTATGAAATCAGATTCCCAGGTCTTAGCTTACAGTCGAGGTGTAGGTTAGGTTTGCGGAATGCAGAGGAAAGGATTAATGAAGGTTTTCGAAGGGATAGGGTGTTAGTCTCAGATTCAGAGAATTAGCTTCTAACGTCGAAGTTAGAGTATTTTGGGGCAGCCCCGGATGTAGTGTGTGCCGTTAGCGTTGGTCTGACTTTCAGTTTTTAGTCGTAGCATCTTCATCGCCAAAGCGGTACCCTATCTTCTACTCAAACCGTTAGAGAAAGCGATTTTCTCAGGTTACTGATACCGGAAATAATTCTCTCAGATGGACTACTCAAGATTTTTCTTCTATTTGTTTAAGATGCTCTGAATAAACGACTGTTTTAAAGAAACCCTTTGGTCCAAGTAAGGAAAATGACAAAATACCATCTTGCACTATTTTACGAGGACAACGAGCCTCATTCGGGAAAACCTGAAGGACCTCAACAAATCTTGACCGGTATCAGGGAATTATCAAACAATGAAGTGCGAAACCTACGTCGGCACGTGCGCCAGATAGTGGCATTAAATGAGAACACAAATATCTTCAAGGCGTTGTCTCTGAATGTTCGAGATTTTGAGAATGCCTGTCATGAGTATCTAGAGCGTTATCATCTGACCCAAGAAATGGATTGGCAAATTATGAATTCAATTTACCTGGACTTGGGAAGGCTTTTCCTAAACATTTTGAATTTGTTCAGATGTTATTTGGACCACACCGAAGCCATTCTAAAGAGAAAATTTGGGAAAAATTCGAAGGCAATAGGAAAATGGGAAGATGCTACCCACAATTGTTATGAGAACTCTTTTGCATATCGTTTAATGTACTCCCTTAGGAATTATGGTCAACATGTAGGAGTACCTCCGCTCGACTTCGTATTATGTTCAGAGAGAGATGAACCTCTCGACGATACGGAAACTTCCATAACATCAAATTTTCACGTTCAGCTGCGCACTCAGCCTCTCTTAGAAAACAAGAAAATATTTAGAAAGTTAGCAGGCGATCTCAGTTCGTATGGACAATTAATTGACTTGAGGTCGATACTAGAAGAATGGTTTTCCCAAGTCAGAGACCTTTTTGTTACAAGACTGGGAATCGAAATCTGTTCCGCAAGAAATGCCGCCCAAAAAATTGTTGGTTTGAGAAATGAAGTATCTTCCCAAATTTTAGGTGCCATGTGCATTCTGAAGCTCCCAGATAATCATGAAGAGGACAAACTGTCACCGCAAATGGAATGGATTCCGGAGCACGAGGCTCAGTCAATCCTGCAAGAGCATCGAAACTTTTTTCAAGCCTCCTGCTCCTAATGCTTTCAGGCTTTCTTTCTCAGACCAGGTTTCTCCAGATATGGCACGCGGCATATCGAAAGACATAGTCGAAGTAAGTTTTTCCCAATTGTGTATCCAGTTGGGAGAGGCCTTTATACCAGTTCGCGATTTCTAAAATAATTTGTTATACCCATCCCCAACATTTTGGGGAGGTAATTCATGGGCAAACTGACATCGTTAAAACCTCATCT
>JBFXII010000374.1:0-3494 GCA_050176095.1 Desulfomonilaceae bacterium | reverse complement strand
CTTCACGCTTTCCGGGCCAATCCAGCGCAATTCAGGACCGAATATAAGTCCTCCATGATTTAGCATGATTTAGGGGAAACGAATCTACCGGTTTAGGGGCTACTTTGCCCCGTAAGACTCCAGTAGTTTTATCATCGGCTTGTTTCCCATGGACATGGCCCATTTGAGCGCTGTCCATCCGTTGCGGTCGGTTGCGTTTACCTGAGCGCCCTTATCCAAAAGAAGTCGAGTCAATTCCATGTGGGATTCGGAAACTCCGATGATAAGCGCCGTGGCGCCATATTGATCTTTGGCCTCCAGGTCCGCTCCATGTTCTATAAGCGCTTCGGCTACCTGAACGTAGCCTCTTCGGCTAGCTCGCATCAGCGGTGTCCAGCCATAGTCATCTACCGCGTTGAGATTAGCGTTGTGGCTCACCAATAGTTTTACTACTGCAAGGTGGCCTCGCCGGCATGCTTTCATTAGAGACGTAGCCCCGTATTGATCGGCGGCCTCAGTGTCCGCATTGTGTTTCAAAAGAAGTTCAACAAGCTCGGCATGGCCCATTGATGAGGCCCAAAGCAGAGGTGTCCAGCGTGAGGAGCTACAAACGTTGACATTGGCCCCTCGGGCCAACAATTCTTTGACCAGTTCTAATCGACCCTCGGAAGCGGCGAGGATAAGCGGTGTATAACCGTATTCATCCGAGGCGTTAGGATCGGCTCCCTTATCCATTAGGGCCTTCACTTTTTCTAAATCCCCATCAGCGGTAGCTCGAAGCAATTTATCATCCATGTCGGTCTCTCCTTGATGAGCAATTGAAAATAAGTAAATACGAGACGTTTGGGTATCTTGAAAAGTCTGAGGACAATGTTTATCGCCAAAAGGTTAAATACGATCTATTGCTTGTTTTCAGCTTCTTTAAGGGCTTTTATGACTTCTTCGTGCCGCATGGATTCGGCCCACATCCTGGCTGTCCAGCTATTTCTGTCTCTTGCCATGATGTTTGCGCCTTTTTCGATCAGGAGTTCTACAACGTTTATATGTCCTTCCGAGGCGGCCATTATTAGGGCTGTGGCTCCATACTGGTCAGCCTCTTCAAGGTTTGCGCCGCCTTCAATAAGTTCCTGGACAACTTCCGAATAACCTCGTCTGGAGGCTCTCATCAGGGCAGTCCAGCCGAATTCATCTTCCGCGTTCGGGTCTGCCTTGTTGTCCAGGAGCACACGCGCCACATGGTGAAAACCTCGTCTTGACGCTTTCATGAGGGCCGTGGCTCCGTATTGATCGACAGCGTCAGGGGTTGCCCCGTTCTTCAATAAGACCTCGGCCGTTTCAGCGTGTCCCATAGAAGCCGCCCACATCAGCGGGGTCCATCCGAATGCGTCCCTGGTATTCACATCAGCTCCTGATTGAAGAAGCTCTTTAACCTCATCAACATTACCGGTAGTGGCAGCGCTTAACAGTCTATCGTCCATTTCTAAATTCTCCTTCGGATCGATTGATCCATGCCTTGAGGTAACGAGCCAGAACTAACGCCTGTTGGCAAAAATAATTTCAATTAAATGAAATTTAGGCGCCCCTAGCTTTTTATAGGCTTTTTTAACTCCAAATCTGATGAAATCGTTAAGTTTTTATACCATAGACGCAATTTCTTTACACTAGCTAAATATTCGCAGCTGGATGGATACAGCTTTAGGAATCCTGAAAAGAAAAACAAAAAGGACGCTGAACCAAGGTCAAGCGTCCTAATATTATTATGATTTTTCGAATACTAAGTATTCGGAACTGACATGTCTTTAAAGTGTTGTTGGCTTATCTCCAGCCGCCACCGCCGCCGCCGCCACCTCTGCCACGACCACCGCCACCCTGTCGGTCACCGCGATCTCTGTCTGTTCGCGGACGTGCTTCATTAACTTTTATGCTACGTCCCATGAAGTCCTTGGCGTCCAGCTCCTGGATCGCGCGTAAGCCGTCCTCTCGTTCAGGCATTTTTACGAAACCGAAACCTCGCGGTCGACCTGTAAACTTGTCGGATATGATTGTTGCTGACTCAACCTGTCCGTACGTTTCAAACAATTCCTTCAGTTGGTCCTCGTTTGTGTCGAATGACAGGTTACCGACATAAATGTTAATAGCGGCCACTTTTTCTACTCCTTTAATGAAATAGCCCTCAATTGTTTTTCAAGAGCATATTGGACGGCAATACAGCCCGTTGTCCTGGACGGATAAAACTTGCAGAGACAATGAATCGAGGCACGAGCGTCAATGACATCAAATCCTATCTTGCTTCACGCCCGTGTACCTGATCGGACGGGAGGGAATGACAAGTCAAATCTAACACGAAAATAAATCTAAGGGGCAAAATTGTCAAGATAAATTAAATCTATACTGGTTTTAAATAGCACATTCCTCCTGATGGCGCTCTAATTTCTGATCAATTGTTCCCAGTTAATCCGAAGGGGGGCGCTATTTGTGAAACTTCATCTGACCTGTTGATTCTCTCCACGCTTATCTCAATGCAGGTTTTTCTTATCGACCCGATGGTTTGTGTATTTTTCTCCTGATTGTGAAAACTTATAGTCCAGCCGCCAAAACCCTCGGTGGATGGATCGCCATATGTCTTTCACTGTCGCTCTAGTTAAGTCGAGTTCTGAATGGCCTCGGTGACAGACTATCCGTGGGTTGAAAAGGTTCAGCAAATCGCAGTTGTAAGGAGGTAGCTTAGTCATGAAGAAAATTCTTCCCGTTCTTTTTTGTGTTGGTCTGATTCTGGCCTTTGCTTCGCCGGGTGAGACCAGGTACGCGTGGGCTCCTTTCACATCTTGGGCAAGTGCGTCATCCAGCAGCGGGACCTCTTCCAGTAGTGGATATTACGCTCCCGCATCTTCTTCGAGCAGCAGCGGGTATTACGGAGCAGCGTCTTCTTCGAGCAGCAGTGGGTATTATTACCCTTCTGGTTCATCGAGCAGTGGATATGCCTGGCCTGCGTCAAGTTCGTCGAGTGGATATTATTACAGGTAGGCTATTTGCCTTACGGACAGCAGCGGAACAGATAGAGGCTAAAAATATCACGCTTATTTTCAGCCTCTATTTTTACGAGAAATAAAACGCGAGCTGTTGCCTCCAATGTTGTATATTTAATAACATCGAAGCCCATCTTACGAACCCGCGAAAATAAAACATGAGAGTTAGCGTTGCAGCAGTGTTCGCTGCGATTACAATATCTTTGAGCGGTTGTATGAGTCTTGGAATCGGTCCCAAGGTTCAACAGGCGTCGTTCTCGGAGTCCGCCCCCAAAATTGCTCCTAAACCCCGTCCGACAATTCAGGTTCAGAACCGGCAATCTTTGGATTTGAACGACCTGCTTGAGATTGCTCGTCGTAACAATCCAAGTCTGGCGAGTGGCGCTTTTGACGTTCAGACATCACGAGCCCAAAGAAATGTCGTTGCTGCTGAGAGGTGGCCTCAGATCAGTAATGTAGATAGCATTCGCCAATATGTTCAGAATCAGA
>JBFXII010000373.1:0-3496 GCA_050176095.1 Desulfomonilaceae bacterium | reverse complement strand
GGGAAATGCTATGAGCTTTTGCGTGGAAGGACATCTCCCTGCTCTATTTGTCCGAACGAAAAAGTCATTTCTCTGGGTGGCGCTCCCTACGAATGGGAATTTCAGTCAAAAAAGGCCCGAAAGTATCTCATGATTATTGATCGCCTGATTCGGTGGCCTGATGGCAGGCATGTAAAATTCGAGCTGGCGATTGATATTACGGATAGAAGAAACGCTGAGGAGACCCTCAGACAGAATGAAGCGCTATTAAGGCTTGTTCTGGAAACTCTCCCGTTGGGCGTCTGGATAGCTGACAAGAATGGTTCCATAATTCATGGAAATGAGGCGGGTCTGAAGATTTGGGGTGAATCCGGATTTCTCGGGACCGACCAGTATGGTGAATTTAGAGGATGGCGCCATGACACTGGTGAACTCATTGAGCCTGAAGAGTGGTCTGTTTTTAAGGCTATTCGTTCAGGAGAAACTTGCCTGGATGAATTGATCGACATTGAGACATTTGACGGCCACAAAAAGGTAATTTTGAACTCTAGCGTTCCAATTCGTGATGAGTCCGGTTCCATAAGCGGGGCCATAATAGTCAATCAGGATGTGACCGAGCGGATCGTTAAGGATCGGGCGCTTAAAGAAACCGATCGAATGATGAGGTCTGTCATTGAGTCTTCGCCTATCGGAATTGCAGTGACTGATGGCGCAAATTACGTGTTCTGCAATGCTCGACTTGCAAAGACATTCGGCTACGATGGACCGGGAGAAATCATTGGGCATCCTTTTGAAAAGCTACTAGCCCCCCAGGTTCGCAAGAACGTTTTGGCCGCGCATAGAAAAAGAATTTCTGAAAGCCAGGGGCCTTCCAATTATGAAACAAAAGGTCTCAGAAAGAACGGTCAAGCCTTTGACATAAATGTCTGGGCTAATGTCGTGGATTACGAGGGAGGTCGCGGCGTCCTGATTTTTATCGTGGACCTGAGTGAATCTCACAAACTCAGGGCGCAGCTGTTGCAAGCCCAGAAGATGGAGGCTATTGGGACCCTGGCCGGTGGAATAGCTCACGACTTCAATAATCTCCTGGCTATCATTTCCGGGTATACGGAACTACTCCTGCTGCGTCACGCCGACAAGGATCCGAATCGCAAGGAATTGTTACAGATTTCTGAGGCGTCCAAAAAAGCTTCTGATTTGGTCAAGAGGCTACTAACATTCAGCAAGAAGGCTGAGGTGCATTTCAAGCCAGTAGAGCTAAACCGTGAAGTGATAAACATCGTAAGCATGATGTCTACAACCATTTCCAGGATGATCACAATTGTCACGCATTTGGCAGAAGACCTGTATATCGTAAACGGTGATTCCGGCCAAATAGGGCAGGCGCTAATGAACATGTGCATAAACGCCGCTCACGCAATGCCTGACGGTGGAAAACTATCTGTTGAAACTGCGAACGTGACTGTTAGTGAGGATAGTCAGTCGCCATACATAAACGTTCGCCCCGGGAATTACGTCAGCCTGATAGTCTCGGATACCGGACACGGTGTGCCGAAAGAGTATGTAGATCGGATATTTGAACCTTTTTTTACAACAAAAGGCACGGCAGGCAGCGGACTGGGGCTGTCCATGGTTCACGGCATTGTAAAGAACCATCAGGGGCACGTGTTCTGCGATAGCATACCGGGTAAGGGAACAACGTTTACAATTCTTCTACCCGCGGTTGATGAGCCTACAGTTGTTCGATCAAGGCCGAAATATGGCCCGGATTTCGTCGGTGGGTCCGAAACAATACTGTACGTTGAAGATGAAGAACCTATAAGAGTGCTGTGGTCTGAGGTGTTACAAAGGGTAGGCTACCGGGTGCTCGAAGCTGAGAATGGAGAAATCGGATTAAATACTTACAAAGATCACTGTAACGAGATTTCACTCGTCATTCTGGATATTAACATGCCTGTCATGGGTGGCCGGGAATGCATGGAAAAAATCCTGGAGATCGACGATCAGGCAAAGATAGTCATTGCAAGCGGCTATGCGGGGAAAAGGCGAGTTCAGGAACTCATCAAATCCGGAGCAAAAGCCTATCTTGCAAAACCATTCGATATTACTGAAGTATTAAAAACAGTGAGAGACGTCATAGACGAGAAATCCTAGACCCTTTTGAGAAGGCGCCGAGATCGCATTACAGCATGGCATGAGATCCCATGATCGATTGGTTTAGGATAGGGCAAAGCGCCTGCAAGAATAACAGGCGCTGATTTTGAAGCCTTATTTTGATTTCTGTCGTAGTTCAATTCTTCTGATTTTACCGCTGATTGTTTTTGGTAAGTCCTTGGTAAATTCTATCTCCCTGGGGTACTTGTAAGGAGCGGTTAAATTTTTCACAAAGTCCTGAATTTCTTTGGCGAGGGCTTCTGAAGGATCATAACCGGGCTTGAGAACAACAAAAGCCTTAACGATCTCACCTCTGACGGAATCAGGCTTGGCTACAACCGCTGATTCCAGAACGGCAGGATGCTCAATCAAAGCGCTTTCAACCTCAAACGGTCCAATGCGATAACCCGAGCTGATAATCACGTCATCGGCCCTGCCTACAAACCAGAAATAACCGTCTTCATCTCGATACGCCCGATCCCCGGTGATGTAATAATCCCCCCTATACGTTGCCTCTGTAGCTTCGGGATTACCCCAATACTCCATGTATAAACCAAGCGGTTTCTCAGGCTTGACTTTAATGGCGATGTCCCCCTCCTTGTTCGGAGGCAAAGGCTGGGCATTTTCATCAATAATATCGATAGTGAAGCCCGGCGTGGCCTTGCCCATTGAACCGGGCTTTATCGGAGCGTCATCCACAGGGAAATTACCCACAATAAGCACCGTTTCCGTCTGTCCGTATCCGTCGCGTATTTTTAATCCGGTCTGTTTCTTCCAACTATCTATTACTTCCGGATTGAGAGGCTCGCCGGCGCCCACGCATGTTCTGAGAGATGACAGATCGTATTTTGAAAGATCTTCAACAATCAGAAGCCTGTAAGCCGTTGGGGGAGCGCAAAAGCTTGTAATCCTGAACCTTGAAAGCAATTCCAGGGTGAGGTTTGCGCTGTACTTGCCCTTGGTGTTGTGAACAAAAATTGAAGCCCCGGCGCCAAGAGGCCCAAAAAGGCTGCTCCACGCGGCCTTGGCCCAGCCCGTGTCAGACAGGTTCCAATGGAGATCTCCCTCACGAAGATCAAGCCAGAACTTTCCCGTTACCTGATGACCAATAGGATAACTGTGCGGATGAAGGCACATCTTTGGGTAACCGGTAGTCCCACTGGTGAAATATAGGAACATCGGGTCATTCTTGTGAGTCTTGACCCTATTGGAATCACTGACGACCCTGTCCGCTTTCGAAATCAATTCTTCATAACTAATCCACCCAGGGCGCTCGCCATCCACCAATATCAATGACTTGATTTCCGGGAACTCTGTGGTGGCTTCTTCGAACTGTGGGGCGTTGTCTGAGTCCGTAGTGACA
>JBFXII010000372.1:0-3508 GCA_050176095.1 Desulfomonilaceae bacterium | reverse complement strand
AAAGCTAAAGATGTCGGAATAAAGATGAACGGAACCGTATCAACAATATGGGGATCACCAATATCCGGCCCAACCAAATTGGAGGAAGCAGTCGAATTCGCCAAGCGCTGGCTTGAAATTGGGGCATATGACATAGAGCATGCGGATCATGATGGCAGCGCCCCACCCAATAAGGTTTACGAGTATTTTTCCATGGTGTTGAAGGAAATGCCGGACCCCAAATTGCACATTGCACATTTTCACGTTACACGTGGGTGGGGAACGGCCAACTGTCTTGCGGCATTACAATCCGGAATTCAGATATTTGAGGCGACAATGGGCGGATTAGGTGGTCAACCCGCGAACTTTTTAGACGGAGTTCCGGTTGCTGGAACAGGGGCATATTACTATCGTGATCCTAACGTCGTCGGCCTACAATGCATTGAGGACATGGTTGTCATGATGGATGAGATGGGTATAGACACTGGAATCGATGTTGACCGGTTGTTAGACTTGGGAACGATGCTCGAAAAGACTGTGGGAAGGCGTTTGAGATCAGAGGCGATTTTGAATCGCCGCATTCCGAAAGAGCCTAGAGAGGAATTCAAGAGAAAAGGCCTTGCCGAGCTAAAAGCGCGGCTAGGGGAAGCTCCAGGACAAAAAATTCCAGCTACTTGGGGCGAAAAGGCCAGCTGGAAAATGAAATAACAACAATTTCTTTTATTTTTTAATTTTATGCAAAAGGGAAGGCTTAGACCTCACCTTTTGCTCTCTGCGTCCAGAAGATGATCGGTCACTTACCGCTGGAGCCTATTTCATATTGTAAATCCATTATCACTTAGGAGGTTGGAGTATGGAACCACTTTGGACGCCGTCGCCAGAACGCGTCGAGAATTCCAATATCATGCGTTTCATTAAAAATGTGAATGAGTCCTATGCCTTGGGCATCACTAATTTTCACGAATTGTATCAATGGTCGATAGACAATCGGGAAGATTTTTGGAAGTCCGTTTGGGAATTCGGCGGGGTAATTTTTTCAAAGAATTATGACAGGATTCTGGAAGACAAACCCCAAATGTTGGGAGCCAAGTGGTTCGTTGGAGCGGAATTGAATTTCGCTGAGAACCTCCTCAGATATAGAGACGACAAGACGGCCATAGTCTTCAAGGGTGAAGGGCTGGATTCCAGACGAATAACGTATGCGGAACTTTATGATCAAGTCGCGCGCTTGGCAGACTCACTCAAGAAAGTCGGTGTTAAAGTCGGCGATCGGGTGGCGGGGTACGTTCCAAATATTACGGAAACAATCATCGCAATGTTGGCCACCACGAGTCTTGGAGCTATTTGGTCTTCGTGTTCACCTGACTTTGGAGTCAAGGGAGTGATGGATCGTTTCGGTCAAATTGAACCCAAGATATTGTTTACGGCCAACGGATATTTTTACAATGGCAAAAGCCATGATTCTCTCGCCAAAGTCGCAGATGTCGTAAGACAAACTCCGAGCATACAAAGAGTAATTGTAATACCCTATACTCGGCAGCATCCTGACATCAGCATTGTCCCCAACAGCATAATTTTTGGAGATTTTATTTCAAAGGAGTCGGACCTCGAGCTCCATTTTCAACAAACGCCGTTCGATCATCCGCTATACATAATGTATTCTTCTGGAACAACGGGACTACCCAAATGTATGGTTCACGGTGTTGGAGGCACCCTGTTGCAGCATCTCAAGGAACATCTGCTTCATTGTGATCTCAAACGAGAAGACAAGATCTATTATTTTACGACTTGTGGCTGGATGATGTGGAATTGGCTGGTTAGCGCGCTCGCAGTCGGAGCAACTGTTTTGTTGTACGACGGGTCTCCTTTTTATCCGGATGAAGGAGCGATTTTTAAATTTGCGGAAGAAGAAAACATGACCATATTTGGCACCAGCGCCCGATACATAGCCGGTATCGAAAAGGCTGGCTTGAAGCCAAAGGATCAATTCAACCTAACGGCTCTTAGATTAATGTGCTCAACTGGATCTCCTCTGTCAGAGGACAGTTTCAGGTATGTTTACCGTGATGTCAAAAATGATGTTCAGTTGGCTTCCATATCTGGGGGAACAGACATAGTCTCATGTTTTGCGCTCGGCTGCCCGATACTGCCTGTTCATGAGGGAGAACTCCAATGCCGTGGATTAGGAATGCGTGTGTTGGCCTTTGATGGATACGGAAAAAGCATCACAAAGAGACAGGGCGAACTCGTCTGCGCGTCTTCATTTCCATGTATGCCGATATATTTTTGGAATGATCCGGACTATCAAAAATATAGGGCTGCTTATTTTTCGGTCTTCCCCAACGTATGGCATCACGGTGATTATGTAGAAATAACCGAGAACGGCGGGGTGAAGATTTATGGTAGATCCGACGCAACCCTCAACCCTTCCGGAGTGCGCATAGGGACAGCGGAGATTTATCGGCAGGTTGAATCATTGGGTGAAATAGTGGACAGCATAGTTGTAGGCCAGGATTGGGACAACGACGTGAGAGTTCTGTTGTTCGTCAAGACCGCTCCCGGTATTCAACTGGATGAAGCCCTGAAAAATAAGATCAAGAAAACAATCAGGGATAATACCACGCCCCGTCACGTGCCGGCTTTAATCCTTCCCATAGAGGATATCCCTGTCACTCTTAATGGCAAAAAAGTTGAACTTGCTGTTAGAAATGTAATTGAGGGCAAGCCAGTAACTAACAAAGACGCATTGGCAAATCCTGAAGCTCTTGATCAGTTCTCCAATATCGTCGAACTGAAAGCATGAATTAGCGAATAGCTTTTCTAAAGAGAAACTTAATTCAAGCAATACAGCGTTAGAAATCAAAAAGCCTACCTCGTAAAGAAATGAGGTAGGCTTTTTTGTCTTTGGTGGAGCTGGACGGGATCGAACCGACGACCTCTTGAATGCCATTCAAGCGCTCTCCCAACTGAGCTACAGCCCCGTAATCCGGTATTTATAAAACTTTTTTTTCTAAATTGTCAACCATTTTATCAACCGTCTATGTTGAGGGTGAAACCCAATATTTCACCGGGGTCCGTGATTCGAAGTAGGTGAATTGGCGGCTCATTCTTGATCTCACCTTCCTTGACACGTCTCATCACGTCTTCGAGATCCTCTACCCTGATCGGACTCTTAGCTTTCAGCTCTTCAAGCTCATTAATTCTTCTCATGGACAGGAATACGTAAAGCATATCTCCTGCATTTTTGGGATCATACACAAATCCATTCTTACCCAGAGGAACTGTGATTGGATCATGCCCAATTACCCTACCGGAATCTCTCATCAGAGGATCAGGATTCTGGTTGCGTTTACTCTTCTTAAGAGCGGCTGGATAAAGAATGTTGACACCCTTCGCGCCTTTTCGAAACACGTACAAATAGCCATTAACATTAGTTTCAAATCGAAGCTTATATTGATCGCCTTTCTTGAAGAGAACTCCAAAATTTTCTGGATCCCCAAAATCCTTGGCGCCTTTACTCTTGACCTGA
>JBFXII010000371.1:0-3516 GCA_050176095.1 Desulfomonilaceae bacterium | reverse complement strand
CCTGAGGTATCCAGCTCCAGATGGCGTAAGGTCGAAACGTGAGTTCCACCTCAAAAGTTGCTGGCGGAATGATTACGCCCAGGTAGAAATTATTTATGGACACAACCTTGAGATGTGTTTTGCCGCTACAGGCTCTCCAGAAAGGGTGATATTGACTGCTCATAAACAGCAACGTTTCTTCGTGATACGGGGTAGTTGCGAGGCTAAGAAAATCATCAAAGGCTTCAATCTTTCTCAACCCCAGCATCGGCTGATCATCGAGAAATCCTTGAATCACATAGTTGTCGTCTTGCGTATCAAAGAGCGTCAATTGGGCCATCATGATAGCCTCAGAGTTTCTGCGATAGATCATGATGTTGTCTATTGTACTAATTTTGCTGAATAAACGGCTTATGATGGGTTTTGTGGAAATCAACAGATTTGTTCCGGTGAACGAAAAAGCTTCGGAATCTACCCGTGAATCCGATTCTATATAATCGAAGTGTCTTCCGTATACTGCGCTTCCTACGTCACTAAATTCTCCGACTATATGTTGGTAGTTTAAGGATGATAATGAGTCGTAACTGAAAGGACTGCTCAATCCCAGCATGATCTCCTGGTTAGGGGGAATTACTCCCTTGAGGTCGGCGCCAATTTTGGCAAAGCGGCCCGCTCCCGATTCCTTTTTCAGCAGTTCGCTCAACTGTGAAACCTGATTGATAGACTCTACGGGCCGGGTTAGCTGTAGGGGGTGTCCATAGAGAAAAGCGGTCAAAACACTTAATAAAAACAGCCCTGTAATGGTAAGCTTTGTAAAGAACACTGAAACCAGAACTACGGCTACAATCAATAGAGACGACACGACGTGAAACATGCTCAAGGGCGCTTCGCGATTGACGCTGACAATACCCATCATAGCTAATGGAAAAATTATCAGAACCAACGCTAGTGAGCGATTTGTGACACCGTAACGAACGAAATGGTCCGCTCCGTAAGCTGCAAGAATAAACGCTGGAGCCACGCCAACCGCTAATGGCAAGTACCTGGAAAAACAAAACCCCATGTAGTCGACCAAAAATAAATAACAGGGCTTCGAAACGCTGCACAGAAAACAGGCGAGAACAAAGAGCTGCCATGGCCACAGGCGCCGCCGTTGGCCATCGACAAATGTAACGGCAATCAGTGCAAAGTACAGAGGAGTAAGGCTTAGGCCGTTAAACTCGTAAGGA
This sequence comes from Desulfomonilaceae bacterium, assembly GCA_050176095.1. GTDB lineage: Bacteria > Desulfobacterota > Desulfomonilia > Desulfomonilales > Desulfomonilaceae > CAITZA01. The sequence goes on along the minus strand of JBFXII010000371.1, from coordinate 2,308 downwards.
TAGTCCGGTTTGACAGGATTACCGAACCAGAAGGCGTCATACCAGAGGGCAAAAAATCGTAAAATATCTCCTAACCCATTTATCTCAGGCAATACGGCGAGGAAGAAGTCGTGGTCCGTATTCATCCTTGCGGACAGTGAGGCAGCAACAGCCAAATCAGCATAAACCGGTAAAGCGGATAATACCCCCAGAGCCAGAAAACCCAGTATTTGAATTCCAATCTTGAATTTTTTTGAAAAGGCGTTCCTTGAAGCCAAGATTGTAATCAGGAATTGTATTGCAAGGATGTAAAACACCCCTACTATGCTTTGAGGATAGGCCGTCATTAAGAGGCTGTAGCATCCAAAGGCCATTCCCAGGCCCTTGCAGAAAGAACTCCTCCGGAAATAGGACGTCATTAGCCACATGAGGCATAGCAGCCAGCAAATCGGCGAGATGAACATCACAAAAGTAAGCCAGTAGGATGGCAGAACTCCGCAGGAAAGCCCCAGGGAAGCTATGAAGCATGCCACGGGGTGCAAGTCCATTTCCTTGAGGAATAGAAAACAGAATATTCCCGTAAGTAGAATAGTGAGTGTTGTCAGGACCGAGTAGAATACCAGAGGGTTTTTCACAACTAGCGCAATGAGGTGTGAAAGGAGATAGGCCTTGCTGAAACCGGATAAATGAATAGCCGGTCTGCCCATCTGGTTATGAGGGTTCCACGTTGAAAGCCGGCTTTTGGATTTTCCGTTTAAATGAAGTTCGATTTCAGGGATGTAAGCTGAGCTGTGATCTGAAAATTTCCTGTTGTCGATCAGGGTGGAGTCGCCAGCCGGATGTTTATGTAGCTCAACGTCATTTGCATGCGGATAAATAACTTCTCCGAGAAAGATTATTTTCCCAAGGAATATCAATTGAACTAACAGCAAGGCCAACAATGAAATTCGATATGACATTTTCATATTCCAGGCTTTTCGGAACGCAATGGCTTGAACAGGCTGAAATTTTCCGGAAGTCTATCGCTATGTAGCCGGTGGAAATTTTCAACTATGAAATCCCAGACAAGGGCATGGGTGTTTCTAAACCTGAGATCTTCTCTCCCATCAAGCGCAATATCGCCCACAATCACCAACTTAAGTCTTAAGTTCCTCATCCGGGCGATCATTCTTCGCTGATGTTCATCAGTTGATTTGAAAAGGAAATATGTCTCCCAAACGGGGGATTTTCTGTTCAGCATTGGGTAAAAACCCGGCCAATGAGGAGCAACAAAAACATCATTGCCAGTTTCGGAACTTTCATGGACGATGGAGCCTACGTTTCTCACGAGAGTAGCCATGTCAGGTTTGATGAGAAGAGTATCCTTGCCTATGAGGATTTGTTCGTAAGGATTCCCTGCAAGCGCATGACGGATGTAGTGGAAATAATCATGAGCCCAAAGCCCTGAAAAAATACCCAGAATGATGGCGGCTATGCCTGCCAACTTTGTGAATTTCCATCTGTCGATATTCAATGCCCTGGGAATGGCGATAGCCACGATAATGGCAGGCGGTAACGCCTGAGCCACATGACCCATGTCCGGACGGGAAAAAGCATGATACTGGTAGAATAAACCGACCACGGACGCGGAAACCAAAACGCTGTTCGATCTAAGGAAACCAGGCCCCTTAAACAACACGGCCATGAGCGTTGCGCCAAAAATAATCGGCATGAATAAAAAAGCGAAGGAACCTGTTACTTCGAAGAGGGCCTGAAAAAAAGTGATGTGAGGATCGGAAATAACCCCCGGTAGGGTTACCCAGGGCCATGGAGTCGGCAAAGGCAGGTTTGTGCCTGTCCGAAAAACGGATGTCATTGATTCCCGGATTGACTCAAAAAAACCCGGAATTATCAAGATCATTGCGAGCATGGGAGAAAAACCGGTGAGGCCGCCTCCGAACCAGGCAGAAAAGCATCGAGGCATGTTCCCGATTCCGGTTTTCAGGCAAATGATCAGTATCAGAACAAAAAACGCTGATGACACATAAAGCCCATGGTTTGGGCCAAAAGTAGAGGCCATACCCGTAAAAACGCCGGCAAGGAAGTAGCGGCCAAGGCTATCAGGGTGATCGATCATCTTCATCCCGAAATAAACCGCCATCATCGTAAGCGCCGGTTCAAAGAGCTTGTGCCGTGGAAACATCCACACCCATAACAACAGGGCTATTAAGACAAGGCAGGGTTTTCGTCTTACCAGACGCTGAATGGTCAATAGGCCAAAACTAAGTCCCATTGCCTGAAATATCGAAGTTGATAATCGCAGGTTGAGAAGTCCGTCGCCGAGAAGTAG
>JBFXII010000370.1:0-3540 GCA_050176095.1 Desulfomonilaceae bacterium | reverse complement strand
CTAAAAATCCAAGCCCAATTTCATAAGCGTCCTGAACCGAATTCATGTTGCCTAGGGCCATCTTGATACCAAGAATGGAAAGCATGTTAACCAGGCCTACGATCAGGCCTGCCCTTAACACATGAGTCCTTTCAGTGACCTTACTTACTCCATGAAGACCGATGATGCCCGAAATAAAATAGAAGCAAAACAAATAGATGTCGCCTTCAACTGATATGGTCGCTACTATTGAAGTCAAAGCGGCCACGATGAAGGCAATCCTGGGATCGACCATTAAGGATGCTAACATAGGCGCTGTAGAGATAGGAGCTGCAAACATTATTGAGCGAGCGTTAACAGAGCTGGCGGTGGACGCAAACACTGCGGCCAACGAGGCGGTGAACTTGACCAGGACGATTGCTCCAATCACTATTATACAAAAAAACATAGCATCCTTAATTGCGTCTTTGCTGCGCCCAAGATACGTTTGCGAAAAATAGAAACTCACCCTGGTCAGCAGAATGAACAAAAGAGAAAAACCGGCGATAATAACGTAGGTGCTATATGCAGGATGAGCTCTTCTGAGTCCGTGAAGCTTTCGCAGATGGCTCTCATTAACTGGTTCACCCTCTTTGACTATTTGTTCACCTTTGGCTACCTGAAAGTACACAGGCTTCACGGAAGCCAGCGCCTCCTGTCTTAACGCCTGAGTCTTTTCACGGTTGTAGGTGAGGTTAACGTTAATGAGATCAGTAGCTATTTTTCTTATTGCCTGGTTAAGAAAGGAATCATCCGAAGGGTCAATTTCTTCAGCATTGATAAGATCTACGGCTTCCTTGAGATCATAGATGGTGGAAAGGTCCTTGAGTGGCTCGAGCTTATCTTTGGACTTGGTCTTAATGAGAATGCCTTGCTTGGCGTCTCTCAAGAGAAGTTCCCTGCTAAGAACTACACCCCTTAATAACAGTGGCACCACGAGTGAACGCAGATCCCTCTCCGCCTTGGCGTTAAATCCAGCGGCTTTGAGAGCCGCAAAACACGGTTGAGACACACTCGATCCAAGCAGGGATTCAAATCTAGCCTTCTGTGCGCTTTCATCTAACGGCTGAAATGGCTTGGAGCTTGCCGTTTGATTCTCAGGCTGCGGTTTGGGATCACGATTCCTCTCCTCTTCCCTTATTTTATTGTCTTCTTCAGCGGTTTGATATTCCTTCATGAAATTGAATGCGCTGGATATACGAGCCTGAACATCGTGAATCATTTCTTCATCAAAATCATAACCGGGGGGCGCTGATCGGAGAACTTCATCCCTATTCTTGTTAGTAGCCGCCTCATCTATGACCGTGAATGTTATAGGCGAGATTATTGTCTCGTGAGAAGGCTCTCCCACGACAAGGTTTCCAACTTGATAAGACTTAGGAGCCATCATGAAAGCGGCGATTATAGATGTCCCTACGAGTAGAGCCCTCAATTGCCACTTCTCATCAGTGAATTTGTAAACCCATGCAGGAAGTCTGCGGGCTGCAACTTTTTTTGCTGATCCGAGACGTTCCCTAAACTTTTCCGAGGAGCTTGGCTTTTGCTGCCCCTTAGTTTTTTCACTAGAATCGGGCATGATCTAGCCTATTTTCGGCCTCTGGAGCCATTACCCATCTTTTCGTAGGCTCTTATTATTTCCTGAACCAGTGGGTGACGAACCACATCCTGTTCAGAAAAGAAAATAAATGATATTCCTTCAATTTCAGCCAAAATATCTTTAACTTCGACCAATCCCGATTTAGTTCCTTCAGGAAGGTCGATCTGAGTAATGTCTCCGGTTATGACGGCCTTGGAAGAATAACCCAATCGCGTCAAAAACATCTTCATTTGTTCTGAAGTCGTATTCTGTGCCTCATCAAGAATCACAAAAGAATCGTTAAGAGTCCTTCCTCTCATGAATGCTAAAGGCGCGACCTCGATGTCTCCTCTTTCAATCATTCTGGAAGCTTTGTCAAGATCAATCATGTCATGTAGAGCATCGTACAGTGGCCGGAGGTATGGATTAACCTTTTCGTAAAGGTCTCCAGGAAGAAATCCTAGCCTTTCACCGGCCTCAACAGCAGGGCGTGTCAGAATAATTCTGCGTAATTGCTTTTTTGAAAAAGACGCCATGGCCATGGCCATTGCAAGATAAGTCTTTCCAGTGCCCGCTGGACCGATTCCAAAAACAATGTCTTTGGATTGAATAGCCTGCACATAGGCCTTTTGAGTCCAGGTTTTGGGTGTAATAGGACGTTTACCGAAAGAAGTGAAGACGTTTTCACGTAATAAATCTTTTAACTTGGAAGATGGGTCACTTAATAGCGCTCTCACTCCTTGATCAATATCAGCAGGATGAATGGGATAGGCGTCGCGAGCTAGAGAATAGAGCTGTTTGAGCAGTTTTTCCGCGATCTCGTCTCGATTGGGCTCTCCTAAAATACTAACAGTATTCCCTTTAATAGAAATCTCTACGTTGAGACACTTCTCTACATGTTTGATGTTCTTGTTGAGATCGCCGACCAGAGCTTGAAATGCGCCAACATCATCAAAACTAACTCGCCTGGGAATTCTGTCGCTACTCGCTATGTCGATAGATACCAATCAACCTCCGTGTGACAGCTATTCTTAATTGACCAATCTAATTGATGTAGCTATCACAACCTGGTCACACCAGCGATTTTAATATATATATTAAACTAAATGAATCAAAATGTGAAACATTAGAGATATGTCATAATTTAGCGCTGAGAGAGATAAATTTTATGTCGGAATGTTTAAACGAGATTAAGACGGAAAATTGTTTCTACCGGATGCTGGAACTCATCAAGACACTTCGTTCAGAAAACGGGTGCCCGTGGGACAAAAAACAGACCTTGGAAACTTTCCACCCCTATATTTTGGAAGAATACCACGAACTGGTTCATGCAATCTTTCAGAATGATTTCGATTCCATAGTTGATGAAACTGGCGACCTCATTTTCCTTGTGACCTTTGTAGCCTACATGTTGGAACAGTCCGGAATTTCCAACGTGGATGACGTGATCGAGGGTGTCATAAAAAAAATGACTCTTCGACATCCTCACGTTTTTGGGGACGTCAAAGTAAACAATTCCCAGGATGTTGTTGACAACTGGGCAAAGATTAAGGCCTCCGAAGAAAGGATTAAGGAACGAAAATCCTTGCTTGACGGAATCCCACGTTCAGCGCCCGCTCTTTCGAGGGCCCAGAAGTTATCTTCTAGAGCTGCAAAGGTCGGATTTGACTGGTCAGGTCCTAATGAGGTCATGGCAAAAGTTTACGAAGAACTTGATGAACTCAAACAGACAATTGAAATCGGCGACAACAATAGAATTAAAGCTGAATTCGGTGACGTGCTATTTTCAATTGTGAACCTGGGAAGACATCTCTCCGTAAATTGTGAATCTTCACTTACATCATCCTCAGACAAATTTGAAAATCGTTTTCATTTTATCGAGGATAAGCTCAAGTCAGATCACAAATCTATACACGATTCAACAATAGAAGAAATGGACAAACTAT
>JBFXII010000369.1:0-3551 GCA_050176095.1 Desulfomonilaceae bacterium | reverse complement strand
ATGTTGATCCAAGTTCACACACGAATTTTTTCGAAGCTATTGACCACCAGTCCGGATTCACGGTCTTCCAACGACCAAACGGGCCGCATCGCAAAACATCATAGTCTTGGTCTGTAGGAACATTTTGAATCGTCATTGAACAAGTCTTAGCATTTCCGTCGTAAAGTATTTCAGTTTCACATTTTGCCTCTTCAGGAATCAATTCCGAATCGTTGGTATAACTGATACTGATAGACATGAGATTCGAGGATTTATCATCAACGCTCAAGGACCTGCCAAATTGATCAACTAGCGTGATGAAACCAGGAGATTTTTTTAAAATCGTTTTTGATGGCTTTTTATCAAAGCAGTTTAGATGAATTAGGGCTATCGCATTGAACAGGTCATAAGTTAATTCCCAACCTGGAAGATTTCTCAGCGTTTGACAAGAAGAACCACCATCAACAAATTCCTCAATTGTTGTTGAAACAGCAACAGTTTTCATGGAATCAAGAGTTTCACAAGTAATCTGAAAACATTCCGAAGAATTTTCACCCCCGTAGCCCAATTCTATTGTGCCTACTGTAAAATGTGATGGGTGGATATGGTCAAATCTTTCGTACCTCGGAGTATTGGTCCCATCAAAAAAGTCGCCTACTATTAGCGCTCTTTCTTCTTCGGACAATTTTGGAAACAACTTGCTATTTCTAAATGGATAAGCTTTTACACTGAACAATCCCAAGACCATCAACCGCCCATCTATAATCTCCATTGAAGAATTTTCAAGGCCCAAAAAGAAAGCGCATGGAGAGTTGTTTAACCAGAAGTAATAGGCAGGATATTCTTTCCATAATTGACTGGCCGCAGAAATTCCAGCAGCCCGTTTGAGTCCTTCCAGATGAAAAGTAGAAGTTAGGACGCTTTCAAAACAGTCACGTATTTTAGATTCTGGATTTATATGAAATTCCCCTTTTTCTCAAAAAGTTCACGAGCAATGTCCAGTTTGTCCCGACCCTCAACTTCTATACCCTCCATTCGTGCGCTCTCAATCAAGATCTCATCAGGATAGTTGAGAGTCAGGGCATAACTAGATTCGTAAGATTCAAAAAATCTCTCCAATTTCTCCTTATTTTGAGCCTCTTCAATCCCTTTTTCAAACTCCATCACTGTCCGGCCGATGGTCTCTTTGAATAGACGTTGAAAAAATTTTCTTTTTCCCTGATCCACCATTGATTAATCAACTAGTTTCAACAAAATACATTCATTTAATCCCGGGCTCTCATAGGCCAAAGAGAAAAAAACTCAGCATGAATTAGTATCGTTGTTAGAAAGAGCATAGTCCAGACCAGCGGCGTATCGTCAGGTTGCGCTATCCCGGGAACTTTGCCAAGAATCATGGTTGATAAAGGCGAATAATAAAAGCCATATATTACAACCGCTACAATGAACACAACGCCAGTTCGAACTATTGCATTGAAAAACAAATTTGACCAATTAGGCCAATTGTTGAAATAATTCCTCAAAATGAATGCCGCTAAAACACAAAAACCAGCAATCTCTCCAGCGTGCAAGTATCGGAAATAAGGAGCATCCGTGTACTGACCGCCCTCGAAAGGCTCCATCCAATATATATTCATAATTTTCAGCAACAGGATAAAAGAAAGACCCCCCAAAGCCAAGCTACCAGCAACAGCGAATATTCCTCTGAAGAAACCACCCTGTCCATCCTTACCAAGAACTTTCCACGGGTACTTCTCCCAAAGTAAATCGGAAATGACTACCCAAGCTAAACCGCATAGAATAAGACCAAGACTAAAAAAGGCGCTGCCTGTTCCCGCAAAACTTGACCACCATGGTTCGACACCAGCTTTATTTTGTGGCGGATAAAAAAGAAAGCACACATGCGGATGAAAACACAGGATGTATGTCAAAATGGTTAATAGCATTACTGTGCTTGTTTTAGACCATGCACGAACTCCTCGCGAACTTGATATCCAAGGCCAGTTTACAAAACCTAAATCCCAACCCAAGCCCCACCATAGAAAAGCGGCGCTGAAATATATTATTGCTGTGGAGGCGCTCTCCCTGGCATTGAAAGGCTCCGCCCCAGTTCCGCCCGAAGCTATGATCGATTCCGGGCTGAAATAAGCTATTCCATATTTTCCAAGAAAATTCCAAAATAATCCGTAAACTATCATAAGAGTTAAAACCACCGATACGAGACTCAGAAAAACACCTCGAATCAACCTTTGAGTCCCGTCAGCCGGCGTGGAAGATAATGGATAAAAATCTAAAACCTTTGAAATAAGAACTACCGAAACCATCAAAACCGCCACCAATGAAAAACCATACATCGGGGTGTAAAGCTTCATGATGCCGTTGGCATGCATGAAAATGTACCACAAAATACAGGTTATTGCCGTAATCACAATAAATGATACAATTCCACCTAATGAACCGTACTTTATACTCGAGGAATTTTTGCCCGACATTTAGAAAAACCTCCAAATAAAGTGATCTCTAAATCAAGACTTATTTAGAAATCTCTCAGATTGTTACATGAAGAAATTAAATGAGAAACATTTCAACCACTTCTTCGGTGATCCGTCTTTTTGGAGTCTCTTTTCTCAAAAGCACTACAGGAAACGCCTACTATGATTGCCGAAATTCAGGAATAAAAACTTGTCCTTGAAACCACGGATTCATATTGGGATATTCTTGGCATTGGAACACAAATTTACCAAGTATGATCGGTAGAGACCTCGAATTTGGTCTCCACCGAATTCCCCAAAAAATTGCCTTTGTAAATTGTTAAGAAGTCACCGTAGCCAAGAAACTCTAATGTCAGAACATTATTGAATCCCCATTTGTAAGGAACACATTGCTGGATTTAGCTACTGTCGACTGCTTCTTATAGGATTTGAAATTGTCTGTTCCTTTTACGATAGGAATACCCGCTTGGGCTGCCTTTTCAGCCCAGATCCAGCCGGTACAATGATTACACGCAACTTTTTCTATCTTGAAGGCCTTAACACCCTTGATAAGATCGTCAAATTTTGGATCCCAGTTTTCAAAAAGGCTTACGTGAAGTCCTCCGTAGCATCCATAAGGTTTGTAACCTTCAAAGTTCTGACGGGCAAAGGAGAAAATGGACAAAAGTCCTGGATGACAACAGCCCGTCACAGTGACAACACCTTTGTCCTTTACATTGAAGTACAGGACACCCTCTCCACGCACCCGAAGCAAAATCGGAACGTCAAAAACTTTGTATGCCACACCTGGCATGATTTGGTAAATGCCATCCCCCTTCTGACCTTCTGGTTTACATAGCTCTAGCTTTCCTGTATGCGGATGATCGTTAGAGCAGATGGCTACTTCCTTCCCATCTTTGTCTTTGGCTTTTAAGTGGGCCTTTTCCTCGAGCAACGCCATATCTTCCGGATAGTATAGTCCTTCTCTAAAGTTCTGTCGGAATGGCGCAGGTTTTTGTGTTTTCGTCTTTTCTGTCAATTAGCCACATGAGTGCTTTGCTCAGCCTGTCTATTAGTTGATCTTTGGTTTTGGCATAGAAG
>JBFXII010000368.1:0-3551 GCA_050176095.1 Desulfomonilaceae bacterium | reverse complement strand
TACATTTGGAGGTTGGTGAGCCGGATTTCGATACTCCAGCCAACATTACGGAAGCTGGAATAATGGCCTTAAGGGCAGGCAAGACACATTACACGTCTAGCACTGGCATTCCAGAATTAAAGACTGCGATTTCGAAGAATTTTGACGTTAACTACGGTGTGGAGGTAGATCCGCAACGTATCATAGTAACTTCTGGATCGTCTCCTGCGATACTTTTAGCTCTGGCTTCTCTTTTAGACCATGGGGATGAAATTATTTTGTCTAATCCACATTACGCTTGTTATCCCAATTTTGTGCGTTTCCTGGGTGGGACACCTGTTTTCATAAACGTCTATCCTGAGGAGGGATTTCAGTTGAGCCCTCAGAAGGTTAGGCAGGCCATAACCAGGCGCACCAAAGCGATAATGATCAATTCGCCGTCCAATCCTACAGGCACGATAATTGATCCTGAGCATATGCGAGAGTTAGCGGACCTCGAAATTCCAATAATATCGGATGAAATCTACCACGGACTGGTTTACGAGGGTAAGGAGAATACTATTCTTGAATTTACGGATAAGGCATTTGTTATCAATGGCTTTTCCAAACTATTTGCGATGACTGGATGGCGTCTCGGCTATGTTATCAGTTTACCTGAATTTGTTCGCCCAATCCAGAAGATGAGTCAGAATTTTTTTATAAGCGCCGCTGGTTTCGTTCAGTACGCTGGAGTCGAGGCTCTCACCAATTCTTCAGACGAAACTTCCAAGATGAGGCAAGTGTTTAATCAAAGGCGTCTACTGATGCTTGAACGGTTGCCCAAAATAGGTTTTGAGATAAGAAGCGCTCCAGTTGGCGCATTTTATATTCTGGCAGACGCTCGAAAGTTCTCCAATGATTCGTATAAATTCGCTTTTGAAATACTCGAAGACGCCAAAGTAGGGGTAGCTCCAGGGATAGATTTTGGCTCCAACGCCGAAGGTTTCATAAGATTCTCATACACCAATTCAATGGAAAACATAGACGAAGGTTTAAATCGTTTAGAAAGGTATATTCAAAAACGATTTGGTTAAATCAAAGGCAAGCGCTTATGCCCAGGCTCAGAACCATATTTGTTGACAAGGAGGATTTTAAGGGAGATCGAATACGTCTCTCTGATAAGAATAAGAATTATCTTTTCAATGTCTTGCGCATGAAAAGTGGTGACCGGGTCATATTCTCTGATGGTAGAAGTAGTTATTTTGCAAGGTTAACAGGGGGAGCTGATTCAGGTCTCGGGGCAATTATGGAAAAACAAATTGAGTCCGGAGATTTTCTGGCCTTGGATATAATGCTGGTTTTTGGATGTGTGCGTCCTGATCCGATCGAACAAATCTTGAGGCATTGCACGGAATTGGGGGTTCGGAGTTTTATTCCAATGCTTTTCGAGAGGAATACCCGTAAGCCTCAAGAGAAAAAACAAAGGTGGGAAAATATCGTAGCGGCTGCTTGCGCGCAATCTGGAAGACTTGCTCCTCCCATAGTTTATGAACCAATGTTCCTTAAAGATTTTCTTTCTGGATTGCGTGAAGAATGCTTGAGAATATTTCTTGACCGGTATGCCTCTAATGGTCTGATTTCGGTCCTTGATTCTTCAAGATCCGATCATGTGATCATGCTCGTAGGGCCAGAGGGAGGTTTGACGAAAAATGAAGCTAAGCTGCTGGAAGAAAGTCAGTTTGTTAAGGTGTCCCTCGGAAATACGATTTTGAGGACTGAAACCGCATCTATTGCAGCGGTAAGTGTGGCTACTTGCTGGGCCAAGGAGAAGATGACGCTCAAAAAAGTTGAAAATCATGAGCCATGAAAACAGAAATATGTCCTAGGCATAACTTTTGCCCCGACACGCTTTAGCCTCTAACATGAGGGCGCATCGGAAAAATTCCAGTGACTGCTGATTGCCACAGGCGAACTAATTGACGTTAAAACCTCTTCATGGTATTTTTTTTGTAAATGTTTTTGATGGTTGGGGTTGAGTGCGCAGTCTTCCGACAGGAACCCTGAGTCATATCCCAAAACATTTCTAATGTAATTAAGAGGGTCAGGGATGGCATTCAAGGTTGCCGATACTTCATTTGGAATAGAGTCATCCGATCAAATAAAAATCGATCATCACCTTCCTGAGTTTCCCACACAGGAACTTATCAAGAGTCAGTTTCCAGAGCTTTTTGGGGTCTCGAGTTTTTTGGGTAAAAGTTATTTTGACCCATGGGTTGAGTTTACTCTGGAGCATCCTGATGAAATTTGGGAAAAGGAAGAGCCAGAACCCGAACTAAGGGTCTATTATTATATTACTTTCTTCGGTCTCCACCTGAAAGCTCCGGTTTTTGTTGTCGAAGTTTCGATGGTCGATGATTTCATGGAGCTTACTGATTATTCATTACTTCTAGACGAATTCGACATAGAATATGCGAGAAGTGGCGTTCTTGTTTATTCTGCCGTAAGGGAATATGCTCGGGAAAAACAGATTAGATCACTGAATGATAAGGCCCTTAAAAAATACGAAGAAAACAAGCTTGAAGAGGCACGTGACTATATTGATAGCGCCATTCGACTGAGTGGTCCAAGTTCAGCCTATCTATTTAATAACCGTGGTTTAATATGTTGGAAAATGGGAAGAATTGAACAAGCCAAGCAGGACTTTCTTGCGTCAATCGGGCTTGATCGAGAAAACGCCGATCCGTATTTTAACATTGGATTGATATATCTGGATGAGGCTGAATACAGAAAGGCTCTGCTTTATCTGAAGAGCGCCGTGGAACTTAACCCATCCGACAGCCAGTTCTTGACTGAATTAGGTCACCTCTACTTGGAAATGGATCGTGAACAGGAAGCGCTTCGGCTTTTTAGAAGGGCTCATGAAACGAATCCGAATGACGCCCAGGTGGATTTTCATCTAGGCTATTATTTTCTCTATAAAAAACGGGAGCCAAATCAGGCCGTGAAGTATTATAAGACGGGTCTAAAAAAGGACCCGCACGACCAGTTTGCATTGGCCGATCTTGCAGTCGCCTATTGGATAAACGGGGCCCGAAAGAAGACCGAAGAAGTCCAAGAGAAACTTATGTCAATGCGAGGGCTAGCTCCATACACGGTCAGTAGGCTTGTTTATCTCAATATGGAAATGGGCGCGTATGAACAGGCTCTGAATTATTACCATCAGGCCATGCACGAGAATGACCCGTTTGAACCCGAGTGGCTTCATTATAATGCGGCTTTGGTCTACGCCAGAACTGGAAGGGACAAGCTCGCCCTGGATGTTTTAGGACTGGCTGTGAGAGCCGGAGGGCACGCAGTAATTGAAAAAGCCATGTCAGAAAGATGTCTAAGTCGTTTCAAACAGTCACCGGATTTCAAAAAATTATTGCGATTTTCAAAAAGGCGCCACCAGTTATAGAAGGCTATTTTTAACTTCATGAGCGTGTGTTTGGGTGTCTGGATCAATGCAGTAATTGATTCGGTTCATACCCGACAGCCCAGATCAACATGATTGTACAAGTGCCAGGATCTCGGAACAATTTCACTTTTTCGAT
>JBFXII010000367.1:0-3554 GCA_050176095.1 Desulfomonilaceae bacterium | reverse complement strand
CCCCCTGTTCATGTATACTGGGATCTTGAATTTTCGTGACAAGACGCCCACTCCCTTGATGTGGTCTGAGTGGGCATGAGAAACTATAAGCCCCTTTATTCTGCCTGGGTCTTCCCCGACTTGATCGATCCTTAACAACAGTTGCTTGCAGGTCAACCCGGCATCAACAAGAATGGAGTGTTCACCCTGACGAATCAAATATGAGTTGCCGCTACTGCCACTGGCCAGGGGCACTATCTTCATTTTACTTCCCGACCTGTAATTCTGATTGAGTGTGCGGAACTTATCGCTCCACAGAGACCATGTCAAGATCAAATACACCTTTGAGTTGAAACTGAACGTTTAGAAAAGCCCCGGAAGTCCAGCAACATTCTAATTGGGCAAACTGGCAAAAAACAAACAGGCTTCCTAGCCGTATCCCATTAGTTTTCCTATTAAAATGGCGCTTAACAAAAGAGCGACTGCCCAAGCCTGAATCGATGGCCCATATTTTTTAGGCGTCTCATTTACCAGATCCCTTGCGCTTTCAGAAACCTTGTCAGTTGACACTTGTCGAATTATGCTATGAACGAGATTTTGAAATTGACCGAGGGTGTTAGTGAGTAAAATGGGTTTGGCCGATCCGGACTCTATTATAAGAAAAACTTTTCTGCCAGCTTTCAAGGAGTCTACGTAAGATATGTCACCCCATGAAACCTTTGATTCTCGGAATAATTTTTTTACGGTTACGCCTTTGGAATCCAAAAATATTTTTCTTGCCAATATTTCCGCTCCCAAGTAATAAAATGGCGTCAGTAATACTAACATTAACAAGAATCTTTCGGTGTTTCTCTCCAATAGAATGATCCAAGAACCAATCAGCATTGCCAAAACAACTGGAGGAAGTATTTTAAGATCGACCCTAAACTGCAAGCCACTTTGAGATTGAACCATTTCAGCGTCCTTGTGAGTTTACTAAGATTTTGATATTATGATTACATTTTGGCGCCTAGTAATTAGGCCTTCTAAAACTTAATATAACCTTGGCAAAGGAAAGACGATGTTTAGCAAAAGGATTAAGATACTTAATGCCCTTATTTTTTCAAGTTTTTTTGTTTTTGTTATTTGTTTTAACTCATTAGCCGCAGAACCAGCGTCCAAGTCTCCTGACTATCGAGAATTAAAAATGTTTAGACAGGTCATGGAGATAGTTCGCAAGAATTATGTTAAGGATGTGTCAGATAAGGAGCTAATTCAGGGCGCCATAACCGGTATGCTTCAATCTCTCGACCCACATTCGTCTTTTCTTACAGAGGAAATGTTCAAGGAGTTACAGGTTGAAACCAAAGGAGAGTTCGGTGGTCTAGGTATTGAAATAACACAGGACGGGGGAGTCCTTACCGTAGTGTCACCGATAGAAGACACTCCGGCATTTAAGGCAGGCATTAAGCCCGGCGACAAGATAATAAAAATAAACGGTGAATCTACAAAGAACATCACCTTGCATAATGCGGTCAAACAGATGAGAGGCCCCAAAGGTACCAAGGTGACTATCACTGTTATGCGTGAGGGATGGACTAAGTTTCGTGACTTCACTCTGACCAGAGACATAATTCATGTGCATTCAGTGAAAAAAGAGACTCTGGAACCAGGCTACCAATATATAAGACTTGTAAATTTTCAAGAAACCACCGACTCTGACCTTGTACAGGCCATCAAAGAGCTGGGGGATGATGAAAAGATCAAGGGGATGGTTCTTGACTTGAGAAACAACCCTGGAGGATTGCTGGATCAGGCGGTAAAGGTCACCAACCTGTTCATAACAAAGGGTTTGATAGTTTACACAGACGGCCGTGTCAAGGATCAGAGGATGGAATTCCGAGCGTCCCAGACGGGTAAACACTACAAGTTCAAAGTGGCTGTTTTGATCAATGAAGGAAGCGCTAGCGCGTCAGAAATAGTTGCAGGAGCCCTTCAGGATCATGATCGTGCTTTGATTTTTGGGACGAAATCATTCGGAAAGGCCTCGGTCCAAACCATAATTCCTCTTGATAACGGCTCCGGTCTCAGACTTACGACGGCATATTATTACACTCCGAAGGGGAGACATATTCAGAAGACAGGTATCCAGCCAGATCTTGATTTGAAACAGGAAGTTCAAAAACAAGAAGAGGAAGAAATAGAGGCGGAAACCAAACAAGATAAGAAAAAAGAGAAAAAGAGTAGATACCTAAAAGAGAACAAGGCTGAATTAGAAAAAGATATAGTGGTCAAGAAAGCCTTAGAATGGTTAAAATCTGATGTTACAGTTAGAAAATTCAAACAGGACAACGAGCGTCCCTCCCAGGAAACAGCCGCGCTAAAAAACTAGGTTTAAACAACCTCTTAATAAGAAAGCCTCCCGAAAATTCCGGGAGGCTTTCTTATTTGAACAAGATCAGACGAAGCGTCTTTTCATGGCTTGTATATATTCAGGCACTCCCCCCTGAGATTCACTCTCAATATGGTTTTTGGCAGAAAGAAGTTTAGATCTGATCGCAGGATTCATGATATCATCAAGTGCCGTGATTGCGCCGCCTCGCCTCCCGAGCTGAAAGAGAATTCTGTCCTCATCGCTCATGTTGAGGTACCGGTCTATGATAGACAATATTTTTTCTTTGTCTTCTGGCAACTTACCGTTAACCTCTTCGAGTAAGTTGAGTATGTGATCGCTCACTATGGTGGTATCGATGCCCTCAAGCCTACCAATTATTTCTCTGATTTCCCTCACCATTGAATCCTCATCAGGGGTCTGAAACTCACCTCGACTTTCCATTTCCATGAGCTCGCTACTACGTCTTATGTATAAGGACCTGAATCTCACATAATTTGGGTTAATGGCGTTTATTACCCTGGCAGACTCCCTGGCGTGTTCTTCCGACAATTCCACGCCACCAATTCCGGGCATGACATAAAGACACAGAGAAATTCCCGCCTTAACGACACGCTTTCCTCCCTCAATGAGTTGTTCAGACTTTGCTCCTTTTTGAATCATTTTTAGCACCTTGTCGGAGCCCGACTCCATTCCTACATGCAATCTAGTCAGACCACATTCCTTTAATCGAATGAAATCATCAACGGACTTAGAGACTAAAGATGAAGCCCTTGCATACGAAGTTACCCTAATAACCTTAGGAAAACGTATTCGAATATGATTGAGAATTTCAACCAATGAGCTTGTAGATAACATTATCGAATTAGCATCCTGAAGAAAGACCGTTTCTCCCCCTGACGCCACCCAATATGCCACGGACCTGTAAGAGTCAGGCAAACTAGAATTTGAAAGAATATGCCTGAGAACACCATGTGTAATTTCACCACCCTGACCACTCCGCCAGGAATATTCTTTGATTTCATCAAGTATTGATCGCGCTGAATCTATGTCGGCCTTTATTTCGTCAATAGAGCGTCGTGAAAATTTCTTGTTCTTATATGTGCCGCAAAAAACACATCTGTTCCAGTGAAAATTTCGTGTTACCCTAATCAACAGACTTCCTGCTTCACTATGTGGTCTGTTTGGCCCCTGCTCAAATGTC
>JBFXII010000366.1:0-3579 GCA_050176095.1 Desulfomonilaceae bacterium | reverse complement strand
CAACAAGTGAAACCAGTTCGATCTCTGCGCCTGTTAAATCCTGGGATGAAGGAATCACGTCGAGTAAGTCGATGTCCGATCTTAACAGCACTTTTTCCAAGACGTCGTTTAAAATTAAAAAAGTGTATGTGGATGGTGATCCGGTTGGAATTCTAATTCCCAAACCACTTGAAGCATTGGCTTGCGGGTCCATGTCTACCAATAGACACTTTTTCCCTGCTATAGCTAGACAGGAAGCCAGATTAACTGAAGTAGTTGTTTTTCCAACTCCACCCTTTTGATTACATACGCATATTACGCGTGACATGAATATTAACCCACTATATGTAGTGCTTATGCTGGCGCCTGACACGTATATCATAAATGCGAGATCAGACCAAATGGAAAATGACCATGGGAAAAATTGTTTTCGTGCGAAGTCGACTTGCAGAAAATTTGAGGATAAAACCTAAGGCGCCAATATCCAAAAGGTGAACTGATAGGATTTAGCACTTTTATTAAGATCTACTGACTATTTTTTTACAGCATCATAGAGTGTCTGATTGGAGTAACTTTCGGATTAGACTTGTCGAAGTATCATAATTGAAAGGTTTTTTTAGAAAAGCGTCTGGAAGCTCAGTTTGGTCAAGTTTACTTTTGATCTCATTTTCATCATAGCCACTACAAAGAATGACTTTAATAGAGGGTTTTATGTTTCGCAGTTTTTTCAAGGTTTCAATTCCATCCATTTCAGGCATCGTTAGATCGACTATGATCAAATTGAACGAATCTGGATTTTCCGAGAATATTTGTAAAGCTTGTTTTCCATCATATGCAGAAATCGAAGCAAATCCTAACCTTTTTAGAATTCTTTTCATGAGCTGATTTACATCTGTTTCATCATCAACAACCAAAACGGAATAATTTAAATGTCCATCAAAATTAGAGTTGACTGACTCTGAAAAATCAGACTGTTCTTCAGAGACTAGGCCGTCACTAGCCTCGGAGGAAATCGGTAGATAAACTGTTATGGTAGTCCCGTGATCCAATTGACTCTCAACAGTAATAGCGCCCTCATGTCCTCTGACTATTCCATGAACTACGGACATACCCAAACCCCTACCGGTAAATTTGGTAGTGAAAAACGGGTCAAACATTCGTTCAACGGTGGCAGAGTCCATGCCACTACCATCATCAGATACACGGATGAAAACCATTTTTTGAGGCTGAGGTTTATGAGGAAGAAGATTCTTGGAAAGCATTTTACTGTCGCAATATCTGGAGCCAGTTGTTAAACGAATTGTACCGGCTTTTCCATGTAGCGCTTCCGCAGCATTAGTCAGCAGATTCATCACTATCTGCTGAATCTGGGCAGAGTCAGCTTTAACAGTGGGCGTGGACACATTTAAGTCAAGCTCAAGATTAATAGTCTTGGGAATAGCCGATCTGAGGATCTCAGTGTTTTGTACTATAACAGTGTTGATGTTGACGTCTGAGATCTCAAGAAAACCTCTTCCAGAGTAGGCAAGCATCTGGGTTGAAAGATCCGCCGCTTTTTTGGAAGCTTTCAAAGCGTTTTCAATTAAAGTTCTTGGTTCCGAATCATATTGTATTTCGTACAAGGCTAATTCTAAATTACCAATAACAACGGTAAGAAGATTATTGAAATCATGCGCTATTCCTCCGCTAAGAATTCCAAGGCTCTCTAGCTTCTGCGAATGAAAGAGCTGCCTCTGCATTTCCATCTTTTCCTGTTCAGCCCTTTTCCTGTCGGTAATATCCATAGCTGTAAAGACAACGCCATCGGACAAAGAAGAAGAATTAATAGCGGAAGCTTCCAAGATTATATCAATAATGATGTCATTTTTTGTTTTGAACAGAGTTTGAATTTGGCCTCTCCCTGTCTTTCGGATGTCATCGTAAATTAAATTTCCGACACGTATGTATTCTTCCTCATCTGCATACAGTACGTTAGTATTTCTTCCACGCAGTTCTTCATTAGAATATCCAGTCATTTGAGAAAGTGAGTTATTGGTCCAACTGAAAATGCGATCTTTTACCAAGCCCACCCCTACGGGCGCTGTGTTTAGTAGCGTGCTAAGAGTGCTTTCGCTTTCCCTTAAAAGTTCTTCAGCTTTTTTTCTTTCAATAATTTCATGTTGAAGTAGTTCCCTGGATTTTAGTAACTCAGCAGTGCGCAACATGACTTTTTCTTCTAAATTTTCATGGCTTTTTCTGAGGTTTAGAGACATCTTATTAAATGCGTCTACAAGTTGTGCCAGCTCTTTAACTCTAGGTATTTCAATTTTGTCTCCAATGAGTTCCGGATTGTCAGCGATCATAGAAGCCTTGTTCCTTATTGAGTCTATGGGAGCTACGAACACCAACTTCAAAAATATGAAAAGCACTGAAAAAGTTGCTATGAAAGCTACAAGTAGAAGCACTGAAAGTTTTAGGGAAAAATAATCGGCATTGCCGTAAGCTGCTAATAACGGGATTCTAATCGACACAGCCTGTACGACCTCATCAATTTGACGGTTGAAACTTTTCACAGGCCGATATCGCGTGACTAAATCACCCGGGGCCTCTTCCGGGGTAGAATGACATTTCAAACATGAAGGCTCCATTTGTTCTCCACGACGCAAAACAGTCAGATAAGGTTTACCATCTATTAAGCGGATGGAGCCGTTTTCAATTAAATTGGCATTCTTCTGCAAGTCTCCTAAAAATGCCTTCTCAAAATCATCAGCTTCATTATTGGGCGAACGGGCGTCTATAGAAGCTTCCTTGTATTCATAGGGTTCGTTAGTAAAATGTTTAAAATAGTCCTGCATTTTACCAACGGCGAAAGTTGATGACATCCAAGAGGGGTCAAAATAGTTGGGTGTCATAATGGGTTCAAGGGTCTTAAATAGGGTTGGTTTGAGCACCTTTGTAAAATAAGTGTGAGTGGCCAGATTGCTATCTAGAAGCAGGCGAGCTTTTGAGTGGGCCTCGGAGACTGCCTGCGCTCGCATATTCGAATTGACGAAAAAGATGGTAAAAACAGATATGAAAACAAGAAGTATTCCGAGTAAAAGAAAAATGCTGGTTCGCATAGGCAATGAGTTCGACATCGTCATCCCTTTCGTCGGCGAAAATCATTCTTACCGGGCAGACCTTACTTTGTGCAGCGCCAATATATCCGGCTTATAAAGTGGCATTTTTTGAAGCAAAGTTATGCGGAGTTTTAATCGTTCAACGATGAGTTTTTTGAATAGCTCAAAAGTTTTCTGCTTTGATTAGAATAAGGAAGTGTCCCTTCCCAACACACTTTGGGTGAAAAATCAGTAAGGTTAAGTCGATTTTCTTTAAAAGATGGACCGGCCATAATTAAAAGACTTCCACTATCTTTCAGAAAACAGGTTAGATCTTTGAAAAAATCTGGCCTCGAACTGAAAGCTCTTGAAACTACTATCTCATAACCTTTGCAATAAGGAGGGATTCTCAACTGTTTGTAGTCTTTGTTCAATACTATAATATTTTTTAGTCCCATAATTCTAATCGTTTCTTTCAAAAACAGAGCTCGCTTAGCGTTTTTTTCCACCAACGTAACATTGC
>JBFXII010000365.1:0-3591 GCA_050176095.1 Desulfomonilaceae bacterium | reverse complement strand
TCAACGGCCCCCTTGAGACGCTTTACCTTTGACCACTTATTATGCCCTGACATGATGACTATTTTTTAAAAACTTTAGAATACTGTCCCTATACTTCAATTCTGATCAATAACCTTTGTTTCTAACTGTGGAGGCGTAGCGGAAGAATTGTTGGAGGGATTCGTCTTTTCTGTCCAAGTGATCAATCCAGCTCCGATCACGATCAGAAGAACACCTACCCACCGCAGAGGTACTACTTGCTCGTGCAGAATTAACCAGGCAGCCAGTGTGGTAAAAACGAAACCTAAACTGGTCATGGGCCAAACGAAACTCACCTGAGCCTGACTCATTAGATATAGGATTGTTCCAAAAAATACTGCCTCGAAAAATACACCCAAAAGGACATTCACGTTGCACGCACCTTTCAGAATAATCCGGATTACTTCTGGAATATTGACTTGGCTTACTTCTCCAATTTGGTGAAGGCCCCGATTCAAGAATACCACCCCTATTGCCTCAAAAATGAGACCAATTAGAAGCACAATAATGAGTTTATACATCCGCTTATATTTTCCTGGGAAGACAATCGTTCACTCCCGCTGGTGCTATCTTAGCAATTGCCTGTAGATAAAGACAAACCGTTTTTCAAAACTGCCATAGGGTGAAAAGTGAAAACCGCCCCAATCTATTGAGACTGAAGCTTAAAAAGGATTCTCATATGAGCACATCAGTCTGTAGATAAAAAGCAATAACCGTACTAGACCAACAAGATAGAAGGAGAATTAATTAATTGAAAATACTTGAAGGAGAATGTCGTATTCAGGCGGGAGTCGCATGAGGGATAGTCAGGATCAGAAAGCCATCGGTATAGTCAGCGGTGGCATTGGAGCAGTCAAAAGCATCAGGAAGAGTCAAAACGCACTCAAAATCGCCAAAGTAAACTTCCATCATGCGAAAATGTCTACACGCGCAGTTTAAATTACGCCAGGGGTCTTCGCGGTAGCCTTTAATTATCAGCCGCTGTGCATCGGCCGCGAGTTGGATTTGTTCTGGCTGGACACCTGCCAATTCCATGCGCACCTGCAGAGAGTTGTCCATCTCACAGATATCCGTATTAGGGGTCCAGCCGCCCATGCGGGAGGAATCCTTCAGCCCACAATTCTGTGAGACATTCTTGAAGCGAAAACTAATCGTTGTCTTGCTGGTGTCCATAATCCCTATTGGTTTCGTGTTTTGCCGGAAAGTGTTACCTTGGTTCCAACCGGGTAAACATACTTCGGAGAGACGCCACCGATGGGCTATAGATACATCTGTTTTGCGGATTTCGCAACCTGTTATGAGAAAATAAATCAAAAAACCTTTTTCTCCTCCATCGATTGGACTAGATTAGTTCCATGATTATGCGCTATTCCCGCGCTGTAATGCGCGATATCTGGTCTGAAGAGAATAAGTTAAAAATATGGCTTAAAATTGAGCTTCTTGCCTCTGAAGCTCTCAATCGGCTTGGAGTGGTTCCAGAAGCCGATTTTAGACAAATTAAAGAGAAGGTGGCTTTTTCTGTGGAGAGATGCCACGAGTTGGAAAAAACTCTTAATCATGACGTAATTGCTTTCACAACGAATGTTTCTGAAAATGTCGGTGCTCCCGCCAGTCGCTGGTTTCATTTCGGATTGACCAGTTCTGATATAGGCGATACTGCTTTTGCTGTTCAGATGGTGCAGTCTGCGGATATCTTGATTAAAGATGTCGAAGACCTGTTAATTGTGATAGGTAATAAAGCCAAGGAATATAAGTTTACTCCTATGATTGGACGAAGCCATGGGATTCATGCCGAACCGATTACCTTCGGGCTGAAGATGCTTTTAATGTACGACGAATTCAAGAGGGCCTTGCGTCGTCTGAAAAATGCCAGAGCGGTAGCGGCTGTGGGCAAACTCTCAGGGGCAGTGGGGACCAATGCGCATTTAGATACTGAAGTTGAGAAGTTTGTTTGTGAAAGCCTTGGTCTTGAAGTGACTCCTTTGGCCACGCAAGTTATTCAACGAGACATTCATGCTGAGTTTCAAGCCGCGCTGGCTCTCGTGGGAGCGAGTATTGAGCGCTGGGCTGTAGAGTTTCGTCATTTACAGAGAACTGAAGTGTTGGAGGCTGAAGAATACTTTTCTAAAGGACAAAAAGGCAGCTCAGCCATGCCTCACAAACGCAATCCGATCACGAGTGAAAGATTGGCGGGGTTGGCGCGTGTTTTGCGAGGAAATCTTGTAGCCTCTCTGGAAAACGTCGCATTGTGGCACGAACGTGATATTAGCCACAGCTCGGTCGAACGTATTATCTTCCCCGATAGCTGCACGCTTTTGGACTATATGTTGAATTTGTTGAGTAAGTTGACCAAAGGTCTCTTGGTTTATCCGGAGAACATGAAGAAAAATCTAAATCTTTCGCTCGGTATGTGGAATTCACAAACGGTTCTTTTGGCCTTGGTGCGTAAGGGCCTCACTCGAGAGAAGGCCTATGAACTGGTTCAGCGCAATGCGATGAAAACCTGGGACGTCAAACATGCCGGTCGTGATGATGCGGATTTCAAAGGAGAACTCCTAAAAGATCCGGAAGTGGCACAATATCTCAGCCAGCAGGAGTTGGAAAAGATTTGCAATTTGGATTTTCACTTCCGCAACGTGGAGATGCGCTTTAAAATATGCGGCCTTGAATAGCCATTCAATCGTTAATAATTAACCCATTCTCCACAATGAATCGCATAAAACTTCTCTCGGAGCAGGTCGCAAACCAGATTGCCGCTGGTGAAGTTATTGAGCGTCCTGCGAGTGTTGTTAAGGAATTGGTGGAAAATTCCATTGATGCAGGGGCCACCCGCATCATTGTGGAGATTGTGGCCGGGGGGCGAACTTTAATTCGAGTCACTGACGATGGCATGGGGATGAGCCAAGATGACGCCCTGATGTGCTTAGAGCGTCATGCCACGAGTAAGATATCGCATGCAGAAGATCTGTCTCAGATCAAAAGCATGGGGTTTCGTGGAGAGGCCATTCCCAGCATTGCCAGTGTTTCACACATGACTTTGATTACCCGACAGCGTGATTCAAATGTCCAGGAAGGGACTGAAATCAATGTCAGTGGTGGAAAAATATTGGATGTTAAAGCAGCCGGAGTCGCCGTGGGAACGAGCATTGAAGTGCGAAATCTTTTCTACAATTTACCAGCACGCAGAAAGTTTCTTCGTAGTCAGGAGACTGAGAGAAGCCATATACAGCATTACATTGCGCTCGTAGCCTCTGCATACCCACGATTGGCTTTAACCTATATTCAGGAGAACAAAATTGTTTTCCAATTTCCTCCCGGTGCCAGTTCGTCCGACGAGGCCGATATCAAGCTGTTGCGCGAAAGAATCAGGCTTTTATATGGGAGTGGAGAAGGTTTGGTAGAGGTTGATAGTTCACTTCGATATGATTCTACTTCGGAGGAGGATGTCGTGTTGGGTGCCCCTTCTCAAATGGTGGACTTAAAGCTCTGGGGTATTATCGGCGCACCGGGTGTTTCTCGCTCTTCTCGGGATCGACAGCATTTTTTCGTGAATCGCAGACCGGTAGATAATAA
>JBFXII010000364.1:0-3594 GCA_050176095.1 Desulfomonilaceae bacterium | reverse complement strand
GGCGTTCCGCAGCATTGAACTTCTTCAGGGATAATGACTCGGTAACCTGCCCTGGTAATGTTATCGATTGACGCCCTACTAACATCTGCAAAGATGAGGTTCATGGCGCATCCTAGGAAAAAACCGACCCGACCTTTCTCTCTCCCTCGAGCAGGTATCTCTTCAGGGATTTGTTCTGACAGAGGCCTTGAGGGTAGGGGAGGAAGAAGCGCCTCCATCAACCTTAGGTCCTCGGAAATAAGCTTCAATATGTCAAATTTGCGAACAACTGATTGAAGGCCGGTTATTTGGTAGATTTTAAGGGGATGTATGAATTTTGCCAGCCTCTTTTGACTCAGGATGGCGTAATTAAGCATAAATTTCTTGATAATGGGCTGAGGCCTGTTCTCCTCTATGCGGTTTCTGGCCTCTAGAACCAATTCACCGGCTTTTACTCCTGCTGGACAGACAGTCTGACAGTTTCTGCAGTCCAGGCAGTCATAGATGTGCTCAATAAATTCTTCATTCGCTTCAAGATGACCGTCTATAACCCCCTTGATCATTGCAACTCGACCGCGAGGCGTTTCCATCTCCACGCCATCTGTCCTATACGTCGGACAAGACGGCAGACAAAGTCCACAACGCATGCACTGAAGGACATCACCATAGTCGTGTATGTCGAGGGTGGAAAAAGATCTTGCAATTTTTTCAGGGTCTATCCTCGAAGCCATGATCTCACCCGGCCTCCCTCGGAAAAATTTTTCCGGGATTCAGGCGATGATCCGGATCAAATGCGGCCTTGATCCTTTTCATGACTTCAATTGCTTTTGGGCCAACCATGGCAGGAAGGTATTTACTCTTGGCGTAACCCGTTCCATGCTCACCCGAAATGGTCCCCCCAAGCGAAATCGCCTTGTCGAATATAACCTCGTAAGCTTCATGAACCCTGCGAATTTCATCAGGGTCTCGCTCGTCAGTCAAACACGTAGGATGCATGTTTCCGTCGCCGGCATGCCCAAAGGTCCCAATCCTTATATTAAATTTTGCGGATACCTCTGTGATGCAGGCCATCATTTCCGGGATCGCAGGCCTCGGGACCGTTATATCCTCAAGAATGGTGGTGGGCTTGGATCTGGCAAGAGCTGAGAGAGCCATTCGACGGGCAGTAAAAAGCTCTTCCGCCTCCTGCAGGCTTTGAGCCATTCTAAGAGTCCTGGCCCTGTTATTCCTGCAAGCAGAATCTATTATCGCTGCCTCTTCCTCAACTACTGCAGGGTGTCCGTCCGTCTCAATCAGCAGCAGAGCGTCAACATCTCTGGGAAGACCAATTCCGGAATAATCTTCCACGCAGTTTATGGTGACTCTGTCCATAAGTTCAAGAGTGGAAGGGATTACTTTTGTGGATATGATCGCTGATACGGTACGGCTGGCGTCAATTATATTGTCGTAAAGCGCAAGAAAAGTTTTCTTGGTCCTGGGTTTCGGCACAAGCTTGAGGACTATCCTTGAAAAAATACCGATCGTTCCCTCAGTGCCCACCAAAAACTTGGTTATATTATAACCGGCAACGTCTTTAACACACTTGGTGCCGTAACGAACCTTGGAACCATCAATAAGATATGTGTCCAGGCTGAGCACATAATCGCCGGTGATCCCGTATTTCAATCCACGCAACCCACCGGCGTTCTCCGCAACATTTCCGCCAATCGTAGAAACCTTCATGCTTCCAGGATCCGGCGGATAAAAAAGACCCAGAGCCTCCACGGTGTTGTGGATGGTTGAAGTAACTACTCCGGGCTCCACAGTAATCGACAAATCATCCGCGTCAACCTCAAGAATCCTGTTCATCCCAGTGGTTAGCAGAACTATCCCCCCATCCACAGGAACTGATCCGCCGCTCAATCCCGTTCCCGAACCGCGGGCCGTGACAGGTATACCCTCAGAAGCCGCTAATTCTAGTGTCCGCTGTATGTCTTCATCATTCTTCGCCTTGACAACCGCTTCAGGCTTAAAACTGACTAATGGTGTGGCATCGTAAGAGTAACAGTAGAGTTCCGTCTCAGATGTGAGGACCTTACTCTTTCCCAAAGATTCCTTAAGCTTGGCGCCAACGGAATTTGTCATGTTTGGGGGACCCTCAGAGGGAAGATAAATACTGCCGACAAAATAACAATGTCGGATAATATGTCAAGATAAAAATCAACTTGTCTGACAACTTTACATATATTGAGCTTGACATGGTTACTCTATGACTGTAGTCTCATGCTATGGACGACAGAATACCCACAGATTCCCTCGATCAATCAATATTCAAAAAGATCAAGTCTGAGAGACTCTCCGAAAAGGTCGCATCTCAACTCAAAAAGGCTATCTCTCAAGGTGTCTTCCGAGTAGGAGAGAAACTTCCATCACAGCCCGACCTGGCCGAAATGATGGGGGTAAGCAGGCCGTCAGTCAGGGAGGCGATTCAGATCCTTGAACTTCAGGGCATGCTTGAATCAGTAAAGGGTGGCGGAACTACGGTAAGGAATATCGCCGAACAGTCAATCAGGAAGCCGATAGAAATCTTTCTCGAAGAAGACAAGAATAGTATTATTGACCTGACTGAGATACGCGCGTTAATGGAAGTCTGGGCAGCGCGAAAAGCAGCTCAAACCAGGACTGATCAAGAAGCCGACAGGATGCTTGAATACCTGCTCGAAATGGAAAATGATTTCAAGGCCAATGAAATCAGATTCGAGGTGGATGTAAAATTTCACATGGAAGTGGCTTCAGCTACGCACAATGTTATTTTCGCCCATCTCATCGACAGCGTTTTTCAGGTTATTACAAGGGCCATAAAACTGGCTCGAGAGAAAGTTTTCCTGGATAGGCACGACCAGAACTTAATTCTTCAGCACCATCGTAGCGTCTATGAAGCGATTCGCGACCGTGACCCGGAGAAGGCCGAAGCCGCCATGAGAACACACCTGAATTTCGTCATCAACGAATTTACAACCAGACTGGTCAGCGCTACCTTTGATGACTGATCATTCGATGAATCTTCATTACCTCCTTATGATTCCCTAACAATTATGGAAGATGATCCTCAATGAACGAATGCTTCGCCTGATAGATTCAATCAGGAGCGTCATAACCAACCCTGTTTACCTTGGCGCTCACAGGCCTCATCTTCATGAAATTCGCTGGAAATGGTCGAAAAATCTCTGACGCCAGAGAGTCAGACAATGGTCTGCTCTGAAGCCATTCTTCATAATCATTCCTCCGAACTATCACAGGCATCCGATCGTGAATCCTCTCAACTAGTTCACTCGAATTCGTAGTAATAATCGAACAGCTCTTTATTTTCTCTGATCCCGCTCCCTCCCATTCATCCCAAATTCCCGCCATAGCAAACAAGGCGTCATCCTCTAACCCAATGAAATAAGGCGTTCTTGGACGGGTTGTCTTGTCCCACTCATAAAACCCATTGGCCGGTATCAATATCCTTCTGCTCTTGAATGATCTCTTGAACGCAGGCTTCTGAGCAATTGTTTCCGATCGAGCATTGATGAGCCGAACCCCGATGGAGGGATCTTTGGCCCAAAAAGGGACTAGGCCCCATTTGAAAATATC
>JBFXII010000363.1:0-3611 GCA_050176095.1 Desulfomonilaceae bacterium | reverse complement strand
GTGTCCACAACTGGTTTGGCTGGGCAGCTGTAATCTCTTTCGTGGCGTGGATTATCTACGTTATATTTTCAGGTAGAATTTCCCATTATTTCCCCAAAAAGGGCGAAATTCCTGGTGGCATGATAAAACAGGCAAAATTCTATGGCTATGGTATTTTCAAACACGAACCACATCCATACGCGCCTTCCGAGGATAACAAATTCAACCCATTGCAGAAGATCGCCTACTTGCAGTTCCAGTTGCTCTTCCTGCCGCTGCTGCTCGTAAGTGGGCTTCTTTACATGTATCCTGATTGTTTTTCAGGAATTGTTGCCGCAATTGGTGGGTTGAAGATTGTAGCGATTATACATCTAATCCTCGGGGCCCTGTTTGCGGCCTTCCTCATTGCTCACATGTATCTGGCGACAACGGGCGAGACAGTGAGTGAAAACTTCAAAGCCATGATTTTCGGATATGGAACCAAAGAAGATCATCACGATCATAAATAAATCATGACTTTAAATTAGTTGAATGAGGCGGCTTCCTCACGAAACCGCCTTTTCTTTTTTGGAAACATAGGACTAGGAGTAACTCCTGATGTAATGAGCCATTTATCGCACCGGAGACAGTCAATAGCCTGAAATTATATTCAGTTTTGACCAAATGCCCCGGATATCAGTTCGGAC
Organism: Desulfomonilaceae bacterium; assembly: GCA_050176095.1. GTDB lineage: Bacteria > Desulfobacterota > Desulfomonilia > Desulfomonilales > Desulfomonilaceae > CAITZA01. The sequence goes on along the minus strand of JBFXII010000363.1, from coordinate 2,946 downwards.
CAGTCGTCTTTACCAGCTTTGGGCGGTTTGTCTATGTGAGGGCGCTGTTTAAATTCATTTTTCCTGCTGAGCCCAAATAATAGGCTCACTTCCGTAGTGACAGGAGTATCCCGCCAATCTATAAGACGCAGGAATCTACCCAGATTCAAATCCCACCAGTCATTTCTTACAGGAATAATTTCCGGAACCTTCAGGTAACTCCCCTTTTCCAGGTCCCACGAATATTCCGCAAAAGGCCAGAACCTATACTTGGCGTAAACCAAGTGCCCCTTTCGGTAGCGCTTTTGAATGCGACTGAAAAACAGGAATCTCTGTTCAGTCATGATTTCATCCTGGTTCACAGAAATATAGCCGTCACCGCTTCCCCCGTATTCCAGGCCCTTGTTCTTGTCTTTTTTGTAGCTGTATATATAAAAAAGATTTAATTCCTCGATACCTCCACCTGTTCCGTAAGTGACAAATGGTCTGAGGCTGTAACGCTTATGGCCAGATCTAAAATGGTGATAATAGCTGAAGAACGGCCATATTACGTCCAGATTCTTTGAATAGGCAGTTTCGTAAGTCATATAAAAGGGAAATGGCATCGCCCTGAATGAAGTGAACTGCTCTGTACAGGGGTATTTGTCTGTAGCCTGGAAGAAAGGCCAAAGAACGAATGTATTATGGTAATCGTTTCTTATCGAATCTGAGCCGAATACTGGCCAAATCTTGAAAGTTTTTCTAGCGGGGCTGTTTGAATAGGTTCCAATAGGCCACAAAAATCTTCTTGTGAAGGCTCCATCATCCTCGCTTTCGTAATATAACGGAAAAAGAATGAATCGATTGGAATCAACGCCAAACCTTCTGAAAGAAAATCCGTATAGAGGAAAAATTCCCCAATATTCCTGCCCCATGTCTGAACGTCCCTTATACATGGTAAGAAAACGTGTATAATAGTCAAATGGGGCTATCTTTGACCACCAAGAATCATAGATCGGCATAATTCGGATTTTTTTCTGAAAATTGGACTCCTCCCTGAAACCGATAGGGTACATTATGTCCAGACGATCGAATTTTCCTGGGATTTTACTTCGAAAAAATAGCGGTGGAATTCCCCAACCTTCGCCAATAGTCCACATGTGACTATCAGCCTTCGGATCGACCCTTCTAATTGTGAAATCAGGATCAATGGCGAAAAATGTTCCAGGAGTTGAAACTCTGAGGAAGCTGTAAATGGAAGCAGTGCAATCGGTATTCCACAGAAGTAGAATCAAAAACAATAATAGTGGCTTTATAAGGAGCGAAGCTCCGTTGAATGATTTCGAAAACCCATTACTGGCCTCCGCATCTTCAATGTTACGTTTCAGCCTCGTTTGTAAGGCTGGAACAGACAATTCTTTAACTTTGTTTTTTACTGCCGGCATCATTTTCCGGCGACCCCTTACCTGAATATTGAACCAAGGATGATTGCCAACGTGCTTATTGGGGTAACCTCAGACACTTCCTCGGCAGTTTTGTTCATGTTACGAATCGCTCGACGAGCTTCAAAATAAATCTCCGGATCGTTTATCAGCCTTCCTATGGTCCCCGGCCCATTCTGCACTCTACTGGATAAACCTCTAAAATCACGTATTAAACCTTGAGCGTCTCTATGGAGTGATTCATCAGTAATGAGTTTTCCAAGAGTGCCCTTACCGGATTTAACGTCCCGGGTGAGGCTATCAAGATCTGAAGCTAACCTATCAAACTTAGTGCCAGTCTTATCTAGGTTTTTAGAGAAGCTCTCCATGTCATCAACCGATTTGTTGACCTTGGGTTTGTTTCTCTCCACTACCTCATTTATGCCTTTCAAGGCACTATCAGCATTGCTCACTGTCTGATTTATTTTCTGTTTGTTCGTTGTAATGAGTTCCAGTGCGTCCTTGGTAAAGGAATCCGTGTTGTTGAGAATTCTGTCAACTTTCTGGGCTCCTTTCGCATCTACGATCTGCCTTCGAGTTTCGGCAGTAATTACCTGTAGATCCTGGGAAACAACAGCCAGACTCTCGAGAACTTTCTGGGTATCTGTTGGTTCGTTAACCAATTTTATCTCTTCTCCCTGCTTGAGTTTTCGGGCATTAGGCTTACCAGGCTCAATGACTAAGAATCGGTCTCCAAGAAGACCACGTGTTTTGACCATTAGTCTAGATCCCTCAGGGATCAGATCCCTGTAGGACTCGTTTAGACTCAACGAAACCACGGCTCGCCCAGTGTCTGGCTCGAAAGTAATATCTTTTACAGATCCTACCTTTATTCCAGCTATCTGAACCTGACTCCCCGGCGAGATCCCCTCGACCGACCGGAATTTGGCCTTCAACAAAAATCCATTGGGGCTACCTAAATCTAAGACCTTGAACCAGACGTAGGCTATAATTCCTATAGCTATCAGGAAAAATATCCCCACTCGAAGCTCAAGAGAAAATTTGTTCATTTATCGAAGCCTTTCTCAATCAATTTTGATAGGGCCCTCCGCTGACCCAGTCAGAAATTGTTGAACCAGAGGATCAGGACTTTGTGTCAGTTCTTGAGGATTTCCTTTGGCGACAATTTGTCCGTCATTTAAGACCATGATCTTGTCTGAAATCTCCATAACACCCCGGATATCATGGCTAATTATGACATACGTGATTTCTCTGAGGGCATGCGTCTTCTCTATCAGCCTGTATATTGACGACTTGGTTATAGGGTCTAAACCACTGGTAGGTTCATCAAAAAAAACAATGTCCGGATCGCTTACCAAAGCTCGGGCTAATCCTGCCCTCTTGCGCATCCCCCCGGACAATTCCGAGGGAAATTTTTCGCGATGTTTAAACAGACCCACCTGCTCCAAATGAGACTCTACCTTCTCCACTATTTCTCTGTTCGACATTCTCGTTCTCTCTCGCAGAGGAAACGCTACATTGTCCATAACGTTCAATGAGTCAAAAA
>JBFXII010000362.1:0-3621 GCA_050176095.1 Desulfomonilaceae bacterium | reverse complement strand
TGGGAAGAATATATTAATAGTAGATGACAACGCCACCAACAGAAAAATCCTCAATGCTCAGCTCAGACGCCTGGACCTGAATACGGATGTTGCGGCCAGCGGACCGGAAGCCCTGGAAAAACTGCATGACGCCAAACAACAGGGAGAACCCTTTGATTTAGCTATCCTGGATGGCATGATGCCGGAAATGGATGGCTTCGAATTGGCCAACCGAATAAAGAACTCATCACAATTATCTGGCACAGCGTTGGCCATGCTTACATCAGCAGGACAAATGGGGGATTTAACAAAATGTAAGGATCTCGGGATTGAGATTTATCTTACCAAGCCGGTTCAGGAACCTGATTTGCTTCAAGCTCTGGCGCGAGCCCTCTCTGCAACCCAGGAAAAGACCAAGAAAGCCAAACAGTTAGCCTCTAGGCCTGAAACGCTCGACGGCGCGAGAATACTTCTTGCCGAAGACAATGTCGTAAATGCCATGCTGGCCAGAAAAATACTGGAAAAAGCCGGACACTCCGTTTGTTGGGCGCAGAATGGAAAAATAGCCCTTGAAATGCTAGCCCAAGATCATTTTGACGTTGTATTCATGGATGTGTCTATGCCCGAAATGGATGGCCTGGAATCAACCAGGCGTATCAGGGACATGGAAAATGAATTCGGAGGGCATGTCCCCATCATCGCCATGACAGCCCATGCCCTGAAAGATGACAAAGAAAAATGCCTCAAGGCCGGGATGGACGGTTATGTTTCAAAACCTATAAACATTGCCGAACTGTTCAAGGTGTTGAATTCTGTCCTGAAAAAGACATCATGATTGGTTAGGCGTCTTACGGATGTATGTTTACATTTTCTGATTTTTACTGGAAGAATCCGCCAGGCGTCTTCATATATAAGATTCCGTATTTATTTTTTATTTGCGTGTCCAACTCCTCGGCGGAATTTAAGTTTAACGGTAGCCTCAAATTTCCAGCCAACTTGAGAAGCGCCCTGTTCTTACCTTTTACCCTGAAATCTTCCAATACCGCATACAGATGCTCCAGATTCAACACTTCAATGTCATCAACCTGCAAGACACGTTTCAAAAAAGAAGAAGTCTCGGTTAAGCCATATTCAGGAAAAATCTCTGATATTATGACAATTTTTTCCAACGATTTCGTAGGAAACTCATTCTGATATTTGTGCTGGAAAGACTCCCCGGATTTACCCATGTTGTCGATACAATTAGTTGTCAATTCCACAAAACCAACCCCACCAAATATGAAGTAATTTGCAGCTGTAAAAATCTTGGGGACCAGCTTGGGAAGCCCCGAAGTTACAGTTCCTTTTAGTTCAATCGTCTTATGGTCGCGGATAACCTTCAAACTCAATGGTTCGCCTACTCGTTTTCTGTTGAGAATTTCCGAGAAATAAACCCGCTGCCCCAAAGGTTCGAAATAAATGTCTCCGTAATTGTCAATCGCATGGCCGTCAATTTCCGTGAGGATGTCGTCCTGTCGCAAACCGAACTTATATGGTCCCCCTTCTGGAATTACGTAATCTATCAGAATGCCCCCTTGATCCACATTCAGGCCAAAATATTCCTTGATGCGAGGAAACATGAACTGAATCATATATCTCCAATGAGGTATCATCTTTTCATCATTCAGCGTAGGAACGAGATGTTTAACGAGATTGATCGGTATAAAGTAATTTATTCTATCCCCAAGTTTCATGCCTTGAAATGATATCCCAACTACCTTCCCGTCCTTGATCACAGGGCCACCTGAATTACCCTGATTCTGTTGCAGCGAAGCCTGTACCATGAGCCACAACTCTTGTGAGTAGGCATACCTGCTCACCTCAATTCGACTAATCTCACCCGCTTCAGATTTACTTATCCTCTCTCCTCCAAGGGGATATCCCCACCCCAGAACCTTATCTCCAACCCTGAGACTGTCACTGTCTCCCAACTCAAGTGGCTCGACGGGACCATTTTTCTCTTCATAAGATTTAAATTCCACGGGATCCATCTCAAGCACCGCAAAATCCGCGGAGTTACATATACCGACCAACTTGGCTTCATAGCGTCTCTTTTCCCTGCCATTGGAAACCTGGACACTCTCTGCCATTGAAACGGTATGAGCATTTGTGAGGATCAGTCCTTTACGATTCGGGAAATTCCTATCATCCTTAAAAAAGAAACCGCTGCCTTTGACTTGAGTAAAATCAGGTGATTTCCAGGGCTTATGATAATATGGCGATTTCTTCACAGCAAACACACGCAGCACCTTCGCCTCTATTGAGTGATTGCCTGATTCGTCCGCAATGCAAGGATTGACGCAGAAACCTGCAGCAAAAAGAATCAATGACAACAATATGCCAGGACTGAATGCTTCCCTAAAAAACTTCATTAGCGCATCCTCAGCTCAAAGAATGATACTGTAACATTAGCATAAAGTTCGGTTGGTATAAATCTGTCAAGGACGGGTCAAATTGCTGAGGAGGGAATGGTTTTCTTGCGGTTCCTACATTTTGTTTGAGGCCCAGCGATAAATTTTCTCAGCAGCTTTGAAATGGTGGGATGTGTTTAGCACTACAACCAGATGCTCTTTGTCGTCATCCTTGAAAAGCGCAACGATGCATTTACCTGCCATATTCGTGAAACCTGTTTTTGCGCCCGCCACCGGTAGATTCTTATCCAGAAGCCTATCGTTAGAAAAGATAGGATAGTCTTTGGATTTTTCATTCAGGGTTCGCATGGTGTATTTTTTTGTGCTGGATATCTGCGCTATCAGTGGATATTTGAACGCATGGTCGGCTATTAAAGCTACATCTTGAGCGGTCGCCACGTTAGGTTTGCGTGCTGGCAACTCTCTGGCGCCTTTTCTGCCCAGAATGAATTTGTGGTCAAGCCCGCTAGGGGTGAAGATTTTCACGCTGGAAGCTCCCAAAAGCTTTGCCTTGTGGTTCATGGCATCAAGAAAAGCTGCCCGGCCTCCATGAGGATATGCCCGAGCCAACGCCTCAGCGCAATCATTCCCGGATTCAATCAACATCCCATGCAACAAATCGCTTACAGAAAAAATGTCTCCCGGCCGAATCCCAACGGTATGTTTCTCAACTTCCCGAATGTCATGAGGAACCACAACCCTGGAATTCAGATCCATTTCATCGACAACTATCATGGCCGTTAACAACTTGGTTATTGAGGCTATTGGGAGAGGTGAAGCGACATTTTCAGCCAGGATCACCTTATTGGAAGATCGGTCAACACAGTAAAGCGCCTTAGCCTTCACCTTCGGGTTGCCAGTTGACACCTTGGATACGATTGGAGACCACTTTGGCTTGACTATTTTCGGAACCTTGGCAGCCTCAGGTTTATTGTTAAGCGAGGCAGGCCTGAATTCAGGATTTACGCTCCTTTTCAAACCGCTTAGTTCTACTATCTCCGGGATTTTGGGTTGAGCGTTTTTGCCAATCTCTGATTTCTGTCGAGCCTTATTAGACTCATTCCTGGCTAACTGTTCCGGAGTTAGTTTAAACTTATACGACTTATTGTATGACTGCGAATATTGATTATTAGATGGGGAAACGGATGGACTGGCTACTTCTCTGGCGTAGTTTATTGAACGCGCTTGATCG